>NZ_DIPG01000043.1:20842-22046 GCF_002426325.1 Syntrophomonas sp. UBA5494
ACCGTTGCCGCCATCACGGCTCTGCCGGAACCTTTGCCGGAACTGCTTTACGCTTCATTCCTGCTGGGAGACAAAATTGCCATGACTAAGATAGCCGGCCATCCCCATCCCCTGGTGGCAGAAGCCGAGTTTGCCCTGTGCGGGGTGGTTCCCGCCCATGTACGCAAGCCGGAAGGACCATTCGGCGACCATTATGGCTACTATTCTCTGGTGCATGATTTCCCGGTGTTTAACATAACACAGCTTTACCATCGCTCCGATGCCATTTATCCTGCCACCGTTGTCGGCAAACCCAGACAGGAGGATTATTACATCGGGGAGTGGATGCAGGAATTGATCAGCCCCATCTTTCCGCTGCTGATGCCCGGGGTCAAGGACCTGCGCAGTTATGCTGAAGCCGGTTTTCATACCTTGAGCGCGGCCGTGGTCAGGGAGAGCTACTTCCGCGAAGCCCTGGCCCACAGCTTCCGCATCCTGGGTGAAGGTCAGCTTAGCCTCACCAAGGTTTTGCTGGTAACCGACGTGGCTTTAGACCTGCGCGATTTTCCGCATCTCCTGGAGACTATCCTGATGCGGCTCGATCCTGGACGGGACCTTGTAATTCTGCACAATACCTCCATGGATACACTGGATTACACCGGCCGCAAATATAATCAGGGCAGCAAAGCGATCATCATAGGCATCGGCAACCCGGTGCGCGAATTACCCCGGAATTATAGCGGAAACCCCCTTCCCCGGATTGATAAGATAAAGCCCTATTGCTCCGGGTGCCTGCTCATATCCGGAGCCAGCTATGAGCAAGAACCGGGGTTGGGGGCGCAGTTGACCGAAGCGGCTCATGCAGAACTGCAATCCTGGCCCCTGGTGATACTTGTGGATGATATTGATTCGATATCCGATCAGACCTCTTTCTTGTGGACCGTATTCACCCGTTTCGACCCCATGCTCGATATTCATGCACAGCAGCACATGCACCGGAATGCCATCGAATACCGGCTGCCCTTTATAATCGACGCCCGTATGAAACCGGAATATCCGGCTGAGTTGGTGCCCCGGGAAGACATCGTAGAACGGGTCGATCAGCGCTGGGGCAGTTTGTTCAGAAACAATTAACTGAATTCGGGCAGAGCGAACGACGGAAGCGAAGAGCAAGGCGCTCAATAGGCCCGCGATTGAGTCGTACAAATAGTACGTTGATTGAGCG
>NZ_DIPG01000043.1:22102-36939 GCF_002426325.1 Syntrophomonas sp. UBA5494
CGTACAAATAGTACGTTGATTGAGCGGACCTATTGAGCAACGCAAGTATTCGCTTTTGTCGACGGTCTGGGCAGAGGGTTATAGCCCTCTGCTTTTGGTTTTGATGGCAAGTTTGTCTTTGCCGGCGGTAATTTTTTAAAATTAAACATCAGAAAAAGCTGAATTAAACTCGAATATATAATTAGAGGCTGATTATGGAGTTAAATTGATTGGACCGCTAAGGCCAAAGTCATGGCCGGGAGGATACCGATATGAAAAAATACTCATGGTTTATTTATCTGATCAGTGCGCTGCTCGCCTACGCGATAGTCGCGGACACTCCCCTGCATAATTACCTGGCCAGCATTAGTTTGGCCGATCCCTGGTTTGCTTCTGAATCCCAACTTAAAGAAGTCGACCTCAATACATCACCCGGAACCGTTCCCGGACAAACCGCTGTAACCGCAGAGGTTGACACTCCCCAGGCGGTGCCGGTTCCCGATCCTGAAGCCGGCAATCAACAGCCTCAGGGCAATACAAGCGCCAAAGAATACCATGGAAATACAGCTGATGATGCCGGTAAAGCGGCGGATAAGCCGCCTGCCGCCACCACTCCTTCCAAAACAGTCGCCCAGGCAAATACTCCGACCAGGGCCAAGCCTGCTCCGGCCAACAGCACCCAGCCTGACAATGCAGCGCAGGAGATGCTGGGCTATATCAACACTGCCCGGGCAGAAAAAGGGCTATCCCCGCTGGCTCTGAACAGCGCCCTCTGCCAGGGGGCTTATATGAAGTCCAAAGATATGGCCGTGAATAATTATTTCAGCCATAACTCGCCCACCTATGGCAGTCCGTTTGATATGATGAAAAACCAGGGTATAACTTACCGCTACGCGGCTGAAAACATCGCTAAGAATTTCAGCGTCCTGGGAAGCCACAACGCTTTTATGAATTCCAGCGGGCACCGGGCCAATATTTTAAACCCCAACTTCAAAAAGGTCGGCCTGGGTTTTTATTGGGAAGAAAACTATTTGTACGTAACCCAATGGTTTACCAATTAACGTCAGCCGGACTGATTTTCCTGAAAAGAGCGGGCCATCACAAAGCCCGGTCGCCTGATACTGCCGCTGATAGCTACCTGCTGTATCTCTCATCCATCTTGAACGGCCTATGATATTTTTAAGGCGGTCTGACGTTCTTTGTCCCTTATGATACTTTGGGTAAAAAGCGCCTGGTTTGATTACCTCAGGGGGTTTTCATATTGAACCGGCACAGAAAAACAGCCCGTAAAGGGCTGTAAAATAAGAAATATCAATATCTCCGCTTCACTTACAGAGTATTGTCTAATTTGAAAACGCGGGCTACAGCACGGTGGACATTGTGCGGAAAACCGGCCCGGGGATGGTGAAGAAAGACACAGGAGTTGACGTAACTCAGGCCCAGTTGTTGAGCAAGCTTTAAAACCGCCTCGTCAGCAGACCCCTGTTGAAACCATACCTTTTTAATGCCCTGGTCAAGGCACTGCGGTAACAGGGTCACAGTAACCCGGGGATTGGTGAAAAAAATAGCCCCATCTACCTCCGGAATCAGATCTAACGACGGCATGCTAACTATCCCGGCGATGTTTTCCTCCCGGGGGTTTACCGCAACAAGTTCGCAGCCCTGGTCGATTAAGAACTTACAAGCCCCTCTGCTGAAGGACTTGGGATCCCTGGACAGCCCCACTACTGCAAAACGATGGTATTTCCTGAAGAAATCTTTCATAACGTATGCTCCTTCTCCGCTAACCTGGGGTTAGCTGCACCTGTAACCATCATAGCATCGTGATTGGCCGATATCAACGATCCTGGATCGGCCTGTAATAAAGCTGTGCAGGGCGAGCGGCGGAAGCGAAGAGCCAGGCGCTCAATAGGCCCGCGATTGAGGCGTACAAATAGTACGTTGATTGAGCGGACCTATTGAGCAACGCAGTGATTCGCTTTTGTCGACGGTCTGAGCCCCCGGTAATATCCAGGGGCTCAGTTTGTTGCGGGTCTTATGTAGATTTATTTCTCGCTGTTCCCGGGCATGACAAAATTATTCAAAACTTATGCCCTTTAGATTACCTTCTCTGCCCGCAGATTCTTGACTTCTTCCTGGGTAAAACCTCCCACGGACATCAGCACTTCGTCATTGTGTTCCCCCAAAATGGGAAACTTCAGTTTTATCTGGCCGGGGGTCTCTGATAATTTTATAGGAATGCCGGTAAGGCGTACGGTTTTATCAGTGTTGCTGAAATTCTCCATCTCAATGATCATGTTGCGCGCTTTCACCTGGGGATGCTGGCAGACTTCGTCCAATTCCAGGACCGGAGTGAAGCAGATGTCACTATCGGCAAAAAACTCTACCCACTCATCCCGGGTGCGCTCCAGCATTATCTCTGAGATCTCAGCTATGATCTGCCGTTGTGAGGCCTTTTTAAATTGTTTTTCAATCAGATCAGGGCGGTAGATTTTCCTGCAGAATTCGGCATAGAATTTGTCCTCGACCGCTCCCAGGCTTACGTATTTTCCGTCTTTGGTAGTGTAGATCTGGTAGAAAGCATAACCACCCGTTAACAGGTCGTCCCCTAATACCGGCAGGGTCCCCTGACCGGACCACTCGCCCAGCGTATAAGCCATCAGACTGACGGAGGCATCCATCATGGCGACATCACAAATTTGTCCCTGCCCGGTTTTTTGCCGGGCGGCCAGGGCCAGTAAAATGCCGATAACCGAATGTAAAGTACCTCCGGCGATATCCGCTATCTGGGTCCCGCTTATGGCCGGTTTGCTTTGATATACCCCGGTTACGCCGGTAATGCCAGCTAAATTCAGGTAATTAAGGTCGTGGCCGGCAGCGTCGCGCAGAGGTCCGTCCAAACCATAGCCAGTCAAGGCACAGTAAATAATACCGGGGTTGACGGCTTTCAGCTGTTCGTAGCCTAAACCCATTTTCTCCATTACCCCGGGTCTGAATTGATCAACAACCACATCGCTGTTGGCTGCCAAGCGCTTAAACACTTCTTGGCCTTCGGCTTTTTTGAGATCCAAAGTGATGCTTTTCTTATTGCGGTTCACGGTAAAAAAGCGGGCGCTTTCTCCGGCAATCAGGGGCGGAAGCATGCGTCCCAAATCGCCCCCTTTGGGATCCTCGACTTTTATTACCTCGGCTCCAAAGTCAGCCAGCATCTGGGTCGCAAAAGGTCCTGGCAAATATCTGGATAAGTCCAGCACTCGGATACCTTCCAAGGGTAAGTTCATATTTATTCCTCCCTATCATACCAATATCTTCACTTCACTCTCCAAATCCTTATTGTATCACCCTCTCTCCCGCCCGGGGCTTCCGGTATAAACAACATGACAATCAGGCCCGGCCAACCATGCTGCTTCCAAGAGCCCTGGCCTCGCCACAATAAGTGTCCGCTTCCATACCTCTTCCCGGCAACAGCTAACAGACCTGTTGTCACAGGCGGCATGTAATTATACAGGCAGGTGGTTGGTCTGGAATTATCTCTCTCTAAGAAATATTATTCCGGGTCAAAATTCATTATTAGCATAAAAAGCATACCTGGCGGTATGCTTGGTAAAACGAGAACTGCGGTGATCGCTTACTTGTATTTTATTATAATGGTTTTTCCAGCACAATACTGCTCATTATCACCAGGGAGGCGCAATGCCCCATCACCACCAATGCGCCCGGTATTAAAACAGCCATACCAGCGTCACCAGGTTGGAGTGAATTAAAAAGAGAGGCCGGCCCGAAAGCTGCCCCTGCTTTAACGCAGATGGGGGATTTTGAGAAAGGGGTACGGGGGTGTTCGGGACTTGCACCCGTTAGACCGCGCCCATGCCGGGCGCACAACAAAAGGGTATATCGTTCCTGCAGCCCGATATACCCTTTTCATTATGACTAATAAAGCTCATAATGCATGGAGTCAGAGTAGGAGTTGCCCCATTTAAAGCCGGCTGGTTGGAACGCTTTTTGCCATAGAATGAGATTAGGATCGTTGGTTTCAGTCTGGGGATTCACATACCTGAGATGATTGGAAGCGTTTATGTCCACAGCTATGCCCCAGGAATGATTGCTCAGGCCTTTGCTGGCATTCCAATTGACATGCCGGGGAACCCAGGTGCCGTCAAAAGTTCTTACTAGGCTTAAAAGCGATACTTTTTTGCCATTAACAGTTGCGGTACCGTTGGCTATAGTCGTAAACGCCTGGATAAACCTGTCTTGGGCTAATCTATGTACTGGGACGGTCCGGTTTACTCCGGGCAGCTTTACGTATACGATGTTTTCCTCCACCCATTGGGGATCGATCTCTATTCTGCCCCCACTCAGTTCCCGGTAGCGAAATTGGCCGTAGATGCCTTTGCTCACACTGAGTTTGGGATATTTGTTCACGTCGGTTTTTAGGGAATTGGCTCTTGATACCTGGGGAGTCTGAGCAGAAGCTTTGGTTGAGGATTGCGGTTTTGCTGAGCTTGTCTTAACAGACTGCGCACTCGGGCTGGCGGTGACATCAGCGGCAGCGGAGACCGCATCCGGCTTATCCCCCTGAGCATCCCGGGGTTCAACCGGATCCTGCGGTTCTGATGACGGCTCAACTACCGGTGATGATGGGATTGCTTCCGGCTGAAGAGCCTGACTTGAGGCTGTCAGCGCTGGAGTCCCTGGAACGTCCGGGTGGTTTGAACTCCACGTACTGACAAACAGCATGACGATAAAAATGAGTGCTGCCAAGTATACGGGTATTTTATTCATTAAAACCTCCTGGCCCATATTCATCCAGATATAGCACCATAGCTGCTGAGCTATACTAAAATGCCATTGCTGGATAGTTACTGCTGGCTTTACATTCAATTCTACCGATGACAGCATTTTGTCGTCAAAGGTAAGATTAGGTAAAGCCCGTACCAGGGCCCTGAAAGAGGTCTTCCATCACCGCCGCTGCGGAAAATATCAAGACATTCTCAACTGCCCTCCGGACTACCAGTACTTAATCGGGGCGGTTTTCAATCCTCAAGCAGTTTTTCATTCTATCACTAAAGGCACTCCTGCACCCGCTTGATCAACAAATTGACGCAGAGATTTATATTCTCCGGGGTGTATATCTGCAGATCGCCCCGGTAATAACGTGCAAAAAGGGTATTTACCATTTGCTCATGATCTATCCCGGCCTCACTCATTTCCCGAATACTATGGTAAGCCTGCCGGGCCGCTTGCAGGGCCCGCTCATAGAAGGCCGGGATCTGTTGTCCGCTCCACAAAGTGCCGTGTGCCAGCCCCACCACCCGGGCCGGGAACCCTCGCATTCTCTGTATGGAATCCATGTACATTTCATAGCTCTGAAAAAATATCGGAAAAATCTCCTTATCGGAAATCTGAAAACCGGCCACGTCTGAAATAAACAACACTTTGTCTTCAGGCAAATAAGCCGCCACGCTGCAGGGGCTGTGCCCCGGGGCAGCGATTATTTCCAGCGTGCACCCGTCCCCGGTTTTAATCTCGTCGCCATCATTCAGGATAGTCTGAACCGCTATTGCCTTGGGCTCGGGCACTTCCACGGCTTTATCCAGGAAGCCCCGTTCTATGAGTACTTTTACCATTTCGCGATCCTGGGCAAAAAAACCGGTCATTACCTTTTGCTTCTGCATGACCTGGCAGGCATAGGAACTGGCGGCTACCCGGGCCTCCGGGAACAACTCCAGCAAGTGAGGAATGCCGCAGATATGATCGAAATGGGCATGCATGGCTAAAAGGTTGGCTACCTCGGGCTGGGGATTCAACTCCGGCCATTGCTGACGCAGATTGGCCACTGCACCGCTTACCCCGCCTTCCACTATAATGGATTGCCTTTGACCCACCACAAAGAAGTGGAAAAGATGATTGCCCAAACACCAAACATTGTCCGTTAATCTCAGGCTCATATCATAACCCCTCCTTTTTTATCCTAACAAAATGCGAAACTAGTTCTAGTATATTCTATTACTGGCGAGAATTAGGATATAAATCATACAGCCGGCTGATCTAAGCAGTTGCTGCTAAGCAATCCGGCAGCAAAAAGGGGGCTTTGCGCAGGACGATATGATGCCAGAGAATGAACTCTAAACTTAGGTTTAGATGGTACGAAAATGCGGGGAAAAAGGATTTCTTAAATATATCAAGAATATTAAAAGCTATTTATGAGGAATGGTAAAAATATGTTGAAGAGAAAAATAAGTGAAATTGATTTGCTCAGGGGAATCTCCTTTTTGGCCATCGTCTTGCAGCACGCCCTGGCCAGCTTTATTTATCTTCCGGCGTCATCAGCAAGCAACGCATTGGTTTCAGCTTTTCTTTTGTTATTGATCCGTTTTGCGGTCCCTATGTTTGTCTTTATCACCGGTCTGGTTTTGTTTTACAACCACAGTGACGGAGAGCTTGATTATCCGCAGATGTTAAAGAGAAGGTTCTCCCAGGTATTTATCCCTTATTTCGTATGGACATTGTTTTATTTTGTGTGGATCAGCTTGATTTCCGGCGCCGGGGCCAACAGTGAAACCGCACTATTGGCGCGACTGGCCAGATTAATAGTCTCCGGGGAAGGCTATTACCATCTCTGGTTTATGGTTATGATACTTCAGTTTTATCTGGTCTTCCCCTTATTCAGATATGTGGTTCGCCGCGGGCGCCATTGGGCTATAGCTGTTTTAGGCGCAAGCTGCTTGCTGTATTTTGCCTATCTGTGGGGTTATCACCATTTGGTGCCGGGACTGTATGAACGGGCATCCCTGCCCTTATTTAAGACCCTGCTGGATTATCGCGACCGCATTTTTCTAAGCTGGTTTTTCTATTTTATTCTGGGCGGCTTTGCCGGTCTGTATATTGACAGGCTGCGCAGTATCCTGCGCCGCTTCCAGAGTGTAAACTGGGTGGTCAATATCGCGGCTTTCGCTGTGATTTTTCATCAGATGGCCCAGACCCTGACAACAACCCCTGAGGGCCTGTATGCCATCAATTATCAGCTCACCCTGCCCCTGAGCTATCTTATGATGGTTTACCTGATTTCCTCGGTCTTAACCTTTTATCATCTGTCCTTAACCTGGCTGCCCAGACATCAATGGATAAGGCGACTGCTGCGCGCTTTCGGGCAGTGCTCCTTCGGCTGCTATTTCGCCCATCCCTTCGTGCTGCATTATACAGATGCCTTTACCCGGGCAAATTTCGGAGGGCTCAATACTATCGTTCAGATCATGATCACCTTTGTGGCCTGTGCAGGCCTCACCCTGTTATTGAGCTATGGCTTGAGCAGGATGCGTACTCCGGTGGGAGACCTGTTTGTGGGCCGGGTACCGGGAGCGCGCCGCAAAGCCATGCCTGCACCGACCCATCCGCCGGTTGCTCCCCCGTTGGACGTATAAGCCCGCTATTTTCCCCGGCTGCCGGCCTGTTTCATGGATAAGGCCACTTTATGGCGCTCCTTATCCACAGATATGACCGCAACTTGAACCACGTCCCCAACCGCTACCACATCCAGGGGATGCTTGACATACCTCTCCGCCAGTTCCGAAATGTGCACCAGCCCGTCCTGCTTGATGCCGATATCCACGAAGGCGCCGAAATCAACCACATTGCGCACTGTACCGGGGAGAACCATGCCCGGGCTCAAGGCTTCGATATCCAGGACATCGCTGCGAAACAGCGGCGGCGGCAGTTCATCCCGGGGATCGCGGTGCGGTTTGAAGAGGCACTCCAGCACATCACGCAGGGTCGGTTCCCCGGCCGCCAATTCCCGGGCCAAGGCCTTGATGTCCAGGCGGCGGGCTTTATCCCGCAGGGAATCGGCTCCGATCTCCGCCAGCGATGCCCCGGCTCTGCTGACGATCTCCACGGCCAGGTGATAGGATTCAGGGTGGATGGCAGTGCTGTCCAGGGGGTTTTCGGTGCCGTAAATACGCAGGAAACCCGCCGCCTGTTCAAAGGCTTTGGGCCCCAGCCGAGGGACCTGCAGAAGCTCATGCCGCCTTCCGAAAGGGCCGTGGGCATCCCGGTATTGTACGATGTTGCGGGCGGTGCTCCGGGAAAGGCCGCTTATATATGACAACAAGGCCCCGGAAGCGGTATTCAAGTCCACCCCTACTTGGTTTACCGCGGATTCCACCACTGTGGAGAGATTCTCATCCAATTCCCGGGCGGGCAGGTCATGCTGGTATTGGCCCACCCCGATGGAACGGGGTTCGATTTTCACCAGTTCCGCCAGCGGGTCCTGCAGCCGGCGGGCGATGGAAATGGCGCTGCGCTGGGCTGCTTCCAGACCGGGAAATTCCTCCGCGGCCAGGGGCGAAGCTGAATAGACGCTGGCCCCGGCTTCGCTGACGATGGTATATGGAACCTCGACAGCGTGATTCTTTATCATGGCGGCCACAAATTGCTCCGTCTCCCGCGAAGCGGTACCGTTGCCGATGGCGATGGCGTTCACCCCGTATCTTAGCATAACCTCCAGGAGTATCGCTTCAGCCTCGGCAATACGCTGCTGCGGCGGGGTGGGATATACCACTCCTACCTGCAGCTTTTTGCCGGTACTGTCCACTACCGCCCATTTGCATCCGGTCCTGAAGGCGGGATCTATGCCCAGAACGGTTTTCTCCCGCACCGGCGGCTGCAGCAGCAGGCTTTTCAGGTTGCGGGCAAAAATCTGCATAGCCTGCTGGTTGGCGCGCTGGGTCAACTCTGTGCGCAGGTCCCTCTCTATAGCCGGTTTCAACAGCCTGCTCAGGCTGTCCTCTACCGCCCGGCCGATGTAGCCCGCCTTTTCAGGGGTTTTGGCATATTGACCGGTCAAATGATCACGGGGGTTATCGGTATCGTATACCAGTGTTACTTTCAGGTAATCCTCGCGCTCCCCCCGGTTGATGGCCAGGATGCGATGGGCCGGTATCCTGGAGACGGACTCCTGATACTGGTAATACATGGTGTAAGCCGACTCTGCGCCGGCATCCCGGGCCTTGACCATCAGCACCCCCTGTTTGCGGGCATAGTCGCGCAGCCAACTGCGGCTGCGGGCATCTTCGGCTACCGTTTCGGCGATGATGTCCATAGCCCCCTGCAGAGCTTCCTCTGCATCCGCCACCGTCTCGCCGGTAAACCGAGCAGCCATCGTCAGAGGATCGCCGCTCTGGGGTGAGAGCATCCATTGGGCCAGGGGCTCCAGGCCTTTTTCCCGGGCGGCGGCTGCCCGGGTGCGGCGTTTGGGTCGGAAGGGCAGATATATATCTTCAACTTCTACCGGCCGCGCCGCCTGCATGATCCTGCCCTCCAGTTCCGGACTCAGTTTGCCCTGCTCGGCGATGAGGCGGATAACCTCCTCTTTGCGCTGCTTCAGGGCACGGTGCCATTTGAGCCGTCCTTCGATGAGGCGAATGGCCACTTCGTCCAATCCCCCGGTCATCTCTTTGCGATACCGGGCGATGAAAGGTACAGTATTGCTTTCATCCAACAATTTTGCTACTATTTCAACCTGACGGCCCGGTATCTGCGTCTCTAACGCTATCTGTGCCAAGATGTTATCCATTTCTCTGCCTCCAAAAAGTGATAACAAAAACCAGCCTAGTCATTTCCCAATAAATGTAAGCTAGTGCTGGCTATACTAATCATTCGCTTAATTTGATAATACGAAACGCTATTCTAGCGGAATTCCACCTGCAGACAATCATTTAACAACCGGCACCATGACTCCCATTTGCGGGGAAAGGAGTTCTGCCCGCTTTTCTTGACCCGAAAGCCATCGAACTCAATGCGAATCACCCATTCGCTGCCCTCACCTTCGTCCAGTTCGTATCTTTCTCCCCAGTAGAGCAGCCCACAGTCCTGCAAGCCATCTATAAAACCGGACAGACCGGCAGAGTCCATAAAGATAGTCTTTTCCTCCAGCGGAGCTTCATGGCTGCCCCGGGCAGCATCCCAGCAGCGGAATCTCCTCCAGGTGCCCCTACCTTCCGGAAGGTCCAACTTGAACTCAACCCCGCCTCCCCCCTGGCAGCCGGAAGCCGCGTGTATGGAGACAATATCTCTGTAATCCTTGTCCATGGGAACCTGGTCTATCCAGACGCACTCCTCACAATCCCGGCAGGGGTGCCGGTAAACTCCGGCCTGCAAGCACAAGCCGCGCTTTTTGACCGGGGTATTGTCACTGAGAGCATCAGCCCCCGGCGACGATGATATAATATGAGGTCTTTTTTCCATACCGTCCCTCCCCATTGAACCGTCCTCAAAGCGCACCTGCTACCAATTCCAGGAGCCGTCGTCATTCCAGCGGCTCGGCGGTTTTTCAGCCAGGCCCGTCATTATCCTGAGTCTGTCGTTTAAGGTGCTCTTTTGTTTGAAATAACCGAGCTCAACACAAGCCGGATCAGCCTCATACGACTTCTGTTCCGCCTCAGCCACAGTAACAGCCTTAAGATTGCTTTCATCAAAGCCAGCCGGATATTTTTTGCCCAGTATATATGGCGGGGCATAATAGATGCCCGTACTCTGGTCCACATAAACCACGGCTTGAGGAGGGGCCTTGTCGGAGATAATAATGAATTGACCCACCAACCCCAGCAGAATCACGATTCCAATCAGGATGGCCAGTATACTGTAAATTCTTTCCGAATTGGACATTTCAAACTGCATGGATTTCATCACCTCGCCACTCCCATATTCTTGACGTTTTTATTTTTCCCACAAAGTTCGCGGCCGTCAAGCTGCAACCCGTTGACCCTGGCAGACCTACCTGTGGAAATATAGATAAAACCGGGCAGCCTGGAACTATCCTCGTTGCAACCTTAAAGCACCCGCCCGGAAATCGCGGCAATGCCCTTGGCCTGAGGCCGTTCTATTTCCTTCCCGCTGCTTTTTGATACGCAGGCAGCAACGATTTACTTTCACCTAATGGTAAATATTTCATACTTATTTTCAGCGCATCCAGGGCGGCGTCATACTGTTCATCCGTATAAAGGGCTTTGGCCTCTTCAAGTTTTGCCATGGCCAAAGGCGTTCTCAATTCGTCCAACACTGGCTGAACTTCAGCATAGATTTCTTGGTCCGCCTTGCTTATTTTTACAAAACTATCATAAGCCATAGAGTGATCACCTGCCGCCAGGTAATCCTGGCCCATCTGATAGAGAATCTTGGCCTGCTGGCGCTCATAAGCCGGGATTTCCACAGCTATCCACAGTATAAAGGCTACCGTAAACAACAAGGCGGTAACCCCGGCGCCTTTCCCCCAAAACGAAGCCGGTCGGGCAGTAAACACCCTGACCAGGGATATAATCGAGAATAGCAGAAATAACACTAAAGTGATTCCGGCAATATACCCTAGCAATAATTCGTCCTCCCACTAAAGCTTAGTATTGGTGAATAGTTCGTCATTACCATAATTTTTCCTCTTTTGGTAAGCCGGTATGCAGCATTATAGAAGGTTTGTATAAACATTATGCCCGGATGAGCTCTGATGCGCATCGGCAGTTCCCAGCTATACCATAGAGGCCATCCCCATCAGGAGAAAGCCTCTATAAATCAGCCTATTTATTTTAACTCCGACCTGATCAATCGATATATCCCGCTTTGCATAAGGCGTTCACATAAGCTAGCGCACTGGCTTCGAAGATGTCGGTGCTGACCCCTCTTCCCACCACCAGGCTGTTTTTATAGCGGATCTTCACCGTAGCATCCCCCATAGCTTCGGAGCCGCGGCTGACCGATTTCAGGGCGAAATCCTCCAATTGAACGGGCTTGCCCACAATCCTATCCACTGCTTTAAAAACCGCGTCCACCGGACCGTCGCCGCAAGCCGCATCACTGTACACTTCACCATTGACTTCCAGAGTGATGGTTGCGGCAGCATTGGCCGCCCCATTGGAGGTAACCGATAATTGTTTGATGGACATTCCGTTCACCTCTTTGCCGGCATTGCCCATCAGGGCATGCAGGTCTTCATCGAATACCTCGCCCTTTAAATCCGCCAAATCGAGAAACTTGGCATAGATATAATCCAGATTATCCTCAATATTGGTATAACCTAATTCCGCCAGGCGGTGTTTCAAGGCATGACGCCCGGAACGTGCGCTGAGTACGATCAGGCTGCGCGGGAAGCCTACCACTTCGGGATCAATAATCTCATAAGTATCCCGCTTCTTCAATACCCCGTCCTGATGAATGCCTGAAGCGTGCATAAACGCGTTAGAACCGACAATAGCCTTGTGGCTGGGCACGGCCACGCCGGTAATACGTGAAACCATGCGGCTGGTGGCTGCAATTTCCCGGGTATTGATATCGACATCCACTCCATAGAGACTCTTCTGACTGTAAATGGCCATGATTACTTCCTCCAAGGAAGTATTCCCGGCCCGCTCGCCGATGCCGTTTATGGTGCCTTCCAGCTGGGAAGCCCCGGCCCTGATGCCCGCCAGGGAATTGGCCGTGGCCATTCCCAGATCATTGTGACAGTGAATGCTGATTATAGCCCGGTCAATGTTCTTGACATTGGCCACTAAATGAGCGATCAGGTCGCCATATTGCCAGGGGGTGACATAGCCCACGGTATCAGGTATATTAACAACCGTGGCGCCTGCGGAAATGACTTTGGTTATGATCTCAACCAGGAAATCGCGTTCGCTGCGGGAAGCATCTTCCGCGTAGAATTCAACATCATTTACATATTTCTTAGCCCGTTTAACCGCCGCTACCGCGGCCTCGACCACCTGGGACGGCGGCATCTGCAGTTTTTTGGCCATATGCACCGGAGAAACCGCGATTCCGGTATGAATGCGGGGGGCCTCCGCTTCGCGCAGGGCTTCCGCGCAGATATCAATATCCTTTTCCACCGCCCGGGTGAGCCCGCAAATGGCAACCCCTTTAATCTCTTTGGCAATGGTTCGGACCGAATCGAAATCACCGGGAGAAGAGGCCGGGAATCCCGCCTCGATGATATCCACTCCCAGCTTCACCAGCTGGCGGCTGATAGCCAGTTTTTCTTTGACATTCAGGGTGATACCCAGGGATTGCTCCCCATCTCGTAAGGTGGTATCGAAAATATACAGCTTGCGCATGGTTTAAATCCTCCTTATTATCGCATATGCATTTCAGTAGGTCAGCAAGGTCTGGTTCCATCGAAACCACCTCCTTATCAAATATAAAAAACCCTTCGCTCATTTAACTTGAGACGAAGGGTATACTCCGCGGTACCACTCAATTTAGCGACAACAGCCGCCCGCTTTACCAGATACGGGACTTGAGCGTCCGATATCCGCTTCCTTTTAACGGTGGAAGTTTCCGTCCGAGCCTACTGGGAACTTCGGTCGGCAACTCAAGGGGGAGTTCGGTAAGTCGATGCGACCGCCTTCCACCAACCGGCGGCTCTCTGTTTCTCCATCGGGTTTACCTATTCATCCCTATCATAGTCGTTTTTATATATTGCATAACATTATAAGTAATATTATTTATCCAGTCAACGGTTTGTCATTAACCACCAATACCTATATATATGCGATAACGGTCACGATTATTCCAAATTTCGAAACCTTCCTGGCATTCTGCAAATATCATCAATGGGTATTGAGAGAAAAGCCGGTAATAAATGCCCGCCTAAAACACCGAGGCCCCGGGATCGTTTATTAATTCCGCCAGTTGCCGATAGATGGCAATCACCTCGGCCTCTTTCATGCGCACCAGCCCGCTGCTGGAAGGAGCCACAAAATCCTTTACTCCCGCAACCGCCTGACCGGGCTGCAAACCCCACAACAGACGGTTCTTTCCCGAATAGGCCTGATAGACCCCCTTGCCGACGTAACACACTATTCCAGGCCGATACCCCATCACCTTGCTTCTCAGCAGTTCCCGCCCGGCTGCATACTCTGCCTTACTTATGTCGGCAGCAGCCCGGGTAGGGCGGGGCACAATATTTGTAAGCCCATAACCCAGTGCCAAAAGGCTTGCTCCCTGATCAGGCTTCAACAATGTGGGGGTTAAACCGGAACGATACAATATCTTCCAAAACCGGTTGGAGGGATTGGCAAAGTGATATCCGGTTTCACCTGAGCGTATACTGGGATTGAAGCCCGTAAAAAGAATCCTCAGTCCCGGTTTGATATAATCCGGAACTTCTCCAAGGGGTATATCCATAATCTGTTCAGCCCTTCCCTGGAAATGTGATTTCAGCAATACAGACTATCATATTACAAAAACTTAAGGGGATCTATGCAGGAGATGCTCCTCCCGTCTAAGAATATATTATAGATTTAGCCCATGTTTACCCACAACAAAAAATGAAAGGTCTGCACTAATATGTCAACTAATTCCGCCAGGCTCCGCGGTTTGCTTGAAGAACCCGGTATACTTTTGGCCCCTGGTGCCTATGACGCTTTAAGCGCGCGAATCATTGAAAAGATCGGCTTTAAACTCATCATCATGGGGGGGTACAGCATCGCCGCCTCCCGCTTGGCTCAACCAGACTTTGGGGTGCTCACACTGACAGAAATGGCGGCCGCATTGAAGACCATCCGCGATGCCATAGACATTCCCGTCATTGCAGACGGTGACACCGGATACGGCAACCCGTTGCACGTGCGGCGCACTGTGCAGGAGTACGAAAGAATCGGAGCCGCAGCCATAATCTTTGAAGATCAGGTGTTTCCCAAACGCTGCGGGCATATGCTGGGGAAAGAAGTGATCCCTTGCGAGCAGCACGTTCAAAAGATCAGATCCGCTTGCGAAGCCAGGCAGGATCCGGACCTTCTCATCGTAGCGCGCACCGACGCTCTGGCTACTCAGGGATTACACCGGGCTATAGAGCGAGGCAAGCGCTATTTAGAGGCGGG
>NZ_DIPG01000043.1:37240-46048 GCF_002426325.1 Syntrophomonas sp. UBA5494
TTGGAGAAGGTCTTTTCCACCTTGCTGGCGACCGGGTCCACCGCAGCCTGCCAGGCTGAGATGTTGTCATTCAATGATTTTAATCAGCTGGTTGGACTGGAAAAATACCTGGATTTGGACAGCCGCTATAAAACATGATTTCCTGATTTTAGAAGGCCACAATATTTTACTTGGTGCAAGACAGGGCTGTGAAATATTGTAGGGTTTTTATAGAGTAGATCCGATTTATAGACAGCTGATAATATCATAGTGGAGGGTAAAAATGTATAAGCGGATTTCCGTAATGTTCGCGGTATTATTGGTACTAATAATCGTTGCCAGTTCCCTTTACGCCAGTCAAGACACCTACGTGGATATTTCCTATGGCTCGCCACCGGCTCAGCAGCTGGATATCTTTCTTCCCGATGGATTTGAAGCACCTTATCCGGTCATCATTTCAATCCACGGCGGCGGTTGGTGCGGCGGAGACAAGACGGGTCCCGACACTGAAATCGCCAAAGCCGGGTTGAAGCGCGGTTATGCGGTAGTAGCCGTTAATTATCGCCTGAGCGGGGAGGCGATTGCTCCCGCGCAGATTCAGGACGTAAAGGCCGCCATCCGCTTCATTCGCGCCAATGCAGGCAAATATCATCTGGATCCCAACAAACTTGCGGTATGGGGTAGTTCAGCCGGCGGCGCCCTGGCAGCCCTGGCAGGGACCTCTTCAGGCGTTCAGGAATTGCAGGACCTGAGTATGGGGTACACTCGTTTTTCCGACCGGGTTCAAGCGGTGGTGGACTGGTGCGGCCCGGTGGATCTCGCCACTATGGATCAGCAATTCAAAACAAGCGGTATTAACGGTGAAAAGATGGATGTTTTGGATTCGTATGGGTCAAAGTATGTGGGTGATAGAATCACCCTGGTTCCAGAGCTGGTACAGCTGGTAAATGCCGCCAATTATATAACCCCGGATGATCCCCCGTTTTACATTCAGCACGGCACCGCTGACACCCTGGTTCCTTACCAGCAGTCAACCGAACTCACCAAGAAATTGGAAGCGGTTTTGGGAAAGGATAAGGTACAGTTGGTAACCATGCCCGGTATGGGTCATGATGGCCATGGTTTTACCAACCCGGAAAGCATCAGCCATGTTCTGGACTTTCTAGATAAGACCCTGAAATAACCGGTCTTTTAACGGAAAACAGACCCCTGGCGGGTCTGTTTTCGTCTTGGGATCATGGCCGGGGACTGCGTTTCATCACCCTGAGCAGCACGAACCGCGGACACCCTCAGGATCAATCAGAATATACTGGTTCTTGTCACGAGTCACCTGGTTTTCAGCAATCAGCCTTTTCAAGGTTTGCGCCACCATCACCCGGGAAGCACCGATGAAACAGGATATCTCGTACTGAGTGAGTCTCATATTTATTCTAGTACCCTCTGGGCATGGTTCGCCGTACTCGGCGGCCAGTTTGATCAGAAGTTTAAGCACCCTCTCCCGGGTCGAACCGATACGGAAATCAAGCACCTCCTGGGAAAAAGCGCGCAGCCGGTTGCCCAGGTTACAGATAACTTGAAGCGCCAGTCCTGGCGATTCCCGAATAACTTCCTCCAGGTTGTCGCGGGTGAGAATGCACACCCGGGAATCCACCATGGCTATAGCCGAGGTCAAATGCCTGGTTTTATCGCAGATGGAATTCTCGCCCAGAAATGAGCCCTTTCCCGACAACTGCAATATAATCTCTTTGCCTTCCTGATTCACCCAAACAGATTTAAAGGTCCCTTTTTGGACCACAAATAAGACATCGGAAATATCTCCCTGCCTGTATAAAGCCTCGCCCTGTTTTACATGGGTTGACATGGCCGCCCTCTTGCACAGCGTGGTTACCAGTTCGGGTTCAATACAGGTCAGGAAAGGCAGACTCTCCAGTGAATAGCTAAAAGATTCTGGCATTTGTAATTATCCTTGTCAAATAATTGATATCCGGTATCTGAGCCTTGGTCTATTGTTATCATATATCATCGTGAAAAAATCAGCAAAGAAGATGTGGCGGCGGGGTTGAAAGCACTGTAATATTGCGAGCGGATAATTTATCGTCCGAGACAACCTGGAAAGGAGAATTATGATGAGCAAGAAGATCGTCATTGTCGGTGGTGTTGCCGGAGGAGCCAGTGCGGCAGCGAGACTCAGGAGGCTGGATGAAGCGGCTGAAATTGTAATCATCGAACGCGGTGAACACATATCCTTTGCCAATTGTGGATTGCCTTACTATGTGGGGGGTGTAATCAACAAAAGACAGAGCCTGTTGGTGCAAACCCCCCGGGCCATGCACAAGCGCTTCAATATCGATGTGCGCACTCACCATGAAGCGATCAGCATCCATCCCCAGGATAAAACCCTTGAAGTCAGGGAATTGCTCACCGGGGAGACTTACGTTGAAAAGTACGACTACCTGATACTGTCCCCCGGCGCCCATCCCATCATTCCTGACATCACCGGAATAGATCTGCCTAATGTTTTTACCGTTCGCAATGTTCCCGACAGTGATCTCATAAAAGATTTTGTTACCGTCAATCAGCCTGCGGCGGCGGCCATCATCGGCGCAGGTTTTATTGGCCTGGAAATGGCGGAAGCCCTGCATCAATCAGGGGTAAATACCACCGTAATCGAGTCCGCAGCACAGGTCATGGGCGCTCTGGATCCGGAAATGGCAGCGTTCCTGCATCAGTATTTACGCCGCCAAAATGTAAACCTGATTCTGAATGATAAAGTGGTGGCCTTAAAGGGGTCTTCCAGGGTTGAAGGCGTCGAACTGCAGAGCGGCCAATTTATAGCAGCCGATATGGCTGTTCTGGGAATCGGTGTGGCCCCGGAGGTCGCTTTGGCTGAAGCGGCTGGATTAGCTCTGGGATCTTCCGGGGGCATTCTGGTCAACGATGGCCTGCAGACTTCCGACCCCAATATATATGCGGTTGGCGACGCCATTCAGGTAAAGGATTTTGTTACCGGTAAAGCGGCTCTGGTTCCTCTGGCCGGGCCAGCCAACAAACAGGGCAGGTTGGCTGCCGACCATATTTGTGGCCGACAGGCCAGATATAACGGCACCCAAGGTACCGCCATCCTTAAGTTCATGGATATGGTGGTGGCAGTCACCGGCAGCAACGAAAAACGACTGGGCCAGCAGGGAATTAACTACCTGGCCTGTCATACCCATCCCGCTCCGCATGCCACTTATTACCCCGGCAGCTCGCAAATGTCAATGAAAGTGCTGTTTACCCCTGGGGAAGGCAAGCTATTGGGTGCTCAGATTGTAGGTTACGAAGGGGTAGATAAGCGTATTGATGTTCTGGCCACCGCTATTCGGGCCGGCATGACGGTTTTTGATTTAAAGGAATTGGAGTTGGCCTATGCCCCTCCCTTCTCGTCAGCCAAGGACCCGGTAAATATGATCGGTTATGTGGCATCCAACATCATAGACCACGACATAGACATCGTTTACTGGCATCAAGTGCCGTCCCTGGCGGCTGAAGGCGCCTTCTTAATCGATGTGCGCACCGCTAAAGAGTACGAATCAGGCGCTGTGGAAGGCGCTCATAATATCCCCCTTGATGAGATTCGCCTGCACTTGCAGGACATTCCTCAGGATAGGCCGGTGTTAACCTATTGTCAGGTTGGATTGCGCAGTTACATGGCAGCTCGCATATTGAAACAGAAGGGTTATCAGGTGAGAAACATCAGCGGAGGATTTAAACTTTTCCAGGCCATCAGTTAGCCAGGGCGGTTTGAGCTAAGCGCAACTGGCTTTCAGTTGGAATAAAGGCAGCTGGGTCAGAGGCCTGTACAATTACCGGCACCAATATGATATTTCAAAGTGATTGTTAAATAATTGATAGACCATCCCAGTATTATTCCTTATCATAATAACATATAGACTAATACATATAGCCGATTCGGTAAGGGCTTCTGACTATCAGCACTCCAATATGGCTCATAATACGCAGCTGTGCTGTTTTAAGAGTTTTCTTCAGACAGATATATAGAAAGAAAACCATTAGGGTGATGGGTAGTACCAAACAGCAAAGGGGGCGGTAAGGCAAGGTTGCTGAGTATCATGCTGATGGAGTAAGTCGAATGGTTATTAAGGAGGGGAATCAATGAGCGAATTCGTAGAAAAAGTAAAAGATAATGCGGCAAATAATTTCAAAGTTGGCCTTAACTGTGCAGAATCAGTCCTCAAAGCGGTTCTGGATACCGGGGTGGCTCCGGAATATCCCACCGAGGCAGTGGCACTGGCTACCGGGTTCGGCGGCGGAATGGGACTGGCCGGGCACAATTGCGGAGCCCTGGTCGGGGCAGTTATGGCTGTCGGGGCGGTGCATGGACGTAAAAACCCCATGGAGGGCGAATTCCAGGATCGTGTGGACCGGCTCTACGGTAATCCCGGCCTGTACAGATTCTTTAATGGTATGTCCCATGAATTCAGGGAAAAATACGGCGCTCTGGACTGTAAAACCCTTAACCAGGATTACCCCGAGTGGTTTGATAAAAACCGCTTTAAGGCTTGTATGAAAATGGTTATCGATGTTGCCGGAATGGCGGCGGAATATATTGAGAAGGGCACTTCCGATGGTTATACCCAGCCTTTCGGGGAGAACGTAGCCAAAAAGGTTTGATGCTACGCCGGTATATTCAGGTCTTATTTCTTTTTAAAAAATCAGAAAGCGGTGTTGAGCCGCTTTCTTTTTTGCTTGCTGTCTTATATAAACCTACCAACAAAGAATATACAATAATAATTATGACTCCTATAGAGCCTACTGCACCCATAGGCCTTATACCTACAATTAGGAAGACTATGCCAATGATAAGATTCATAATCACCTTATCGACCTTCAATGACCATCTGCCTTCTAAATTTCTTTGCGAATCAAAATGTTCTTTTGTGTAAAGGATTATTCCTATGGAATAAAGTAAAAGGAGTGGATTTAATATTAAAATGTGATATATTGCAGAAATATAAAAACAGAAAGTCCTATAAAGGCTAATATAGCTCCAATAACGCTTAAAATGGCCAGTGCAGTAGGCATTGCTCCTCCTAAAGATTATTGTTTGTTAGGTATATAATATACCTAACAAACAATATGAATGAATGATTTCCAAGTTAATGATATCGCGCTTAAATCTATCCCACAACCGCCCGAGCAGGATTTTCCTACTGGACTTATCAAATACAGGGTTCATTCAGTTCTTTAGCTTTAATACTCTCAAATAATTTATTATCCACTAAAGTTAGCCAATCCTTCAACTCGGTGGTATTCATACTATAATAATCCGACGGCTATTGTGAGGGTTTTCCCATTTTCCAGGCCAAATCTTTGTATAATGAGCTTTTGCTCCGATTCCTCCAAGGTGTTCAGTACTTGAATAAGGAGATCCCCTGACAGGGATCTTATTAAGGTCAAAGTCACTTTAAAATCCCCGTCCTTCTCTTTATGTAAGGAAAACAGCATAGAAATCAATTTCCGACTTAGTATAAGCAGTTATAGCGAAATAATAGGTCTTACCAGCGTACAAGGTTGGCATTAAAGGTTCTGATATATTACCACCAAAACTATTAGGCAAAACCGATAATGCGACGCCGTTAGAGTATATATTTGAACTTGCCACCAATGAAATAAGTTCTGATGTTGAAGGATCAACTTCATAGATATCAAAATCAACAGATGCATACGCACTGCTGTTAATAATTCCAGCTGTTGCACCTGCTACTTGTAGATACCCATTATAAGTGCCTTGAATGTTGACTAAGGCGCTACCCGAACCAGAACCAGTAATTGAAACTAGTAGACCAATTGAACTCATTGCGTAACCTGAGCCAATCCCACCGGGACATTGGTAATCACTTTTAGCATCTGCCCAACCCGTTCCGTCGAAACCATGATCTGCTTTGGTTCTGTTCGGAATATCAGAGGTTAAAGAAAACCCCGAATTTGCACTAGTGAATACTGCGTCTGCACGATTAAACGTCTCGTTTGTACCAACGTTTAAAGATTCTATTTTAGATTGTTTTTCGAGTAGTATTAGGTTTTTCGAGACTAATTCTTCTATATTAGTCTCCTTTTTCTTTGTTGCTTTTTGGATTTGATCATAGGTAAATGGTATCTCTAAAACCGCATCTGGATTTCTGTTAATATAATCAGAGACTATCTTATCCTTAAGTCTATTCAAATCTGCCTCATCAAGTCCTTGTATCATATCCCTACTTAGTTCTTTATAGTTTATGACGTTTTCTTCATTTACAACTAATGATTCGTCCACACCAATTGCCTGATCCTCCATGGCTTGTGTTACTGGTGTTATTATAAGTGATAATATCAATACTAGTGCGAATAAAAATGATTCTTTCCTCTCCGCTGGTTAGTTAGGGTGCTTTATATCATAATTTACAATAATATTATAATATGTAAATATTTATAATGCAAAAGAGCCATTTGAGGGTGTGAATATTCTTACAATTAGGACATAGCGAACTTGTGAGCAGTAGGGAGCGCAAATGGCTAGCAGCCTGTGCGAATCAGCTACGAATATTACACTGACGGCATAGTCAAAGCCATCGACTATCCCAATGGACTAAGAACTGATATATATAACAACATCAACCAGCTGACAGAACTCACCAATAAAAGGAAGCCAATACTGTCTCCTTATTCAGCTACGCCTATGATGGCAATAGAAATATAATATCAGTAACCCCAGACGGTCAAACCACCGACTGTCAAGATGACATATTAATCTGACAAAAGTCTCCACAAATCCACCTTAAAGCCGTTCTTTTCAGAATCAGGCTGGATAATTGGTGACACACGTTTGAAAGGCTTTTTTTTGATGCCGCCCGACATATGCGCCTTCGCCAGCTCCGCAAGAGAGTTTCTGCCCATCGGCTGCTGCCGGACGTACTCATAAATCTGCTTATACCGCTGCACCTGCCGGTCGCGGATCCGCCAGGTCCCCGCACCTTAGCGCAGGTAGTCAAAGCTGTCCATCATATAGATCAGCAGTTCCTCCAGGCAGGCTTTGACAGCTTCTTCATGGTACGGAACTGCTTCATCGTCCGGGAGAAGCTGCACCAGCCGGGCGACATGCTCTTTCAGACAGCGGTATTTTTTCGGCGCTTCGGCCTCAGGGTCAGTAGAACAGCACTGGAAAAGCATATATTCAAAGTTCGGATCGGCACGGACGCAGAAGGCGGGGTCTATCTGCAAAAGCAGCAGCCGGTTTGTTCCGCCGTTCTTTTTGATGCGGTGCGGTTTGTTCACGTTGACGACGGCGACTTCGTTCTCTTTCAGCAGGTGGGTTTCGCCGCACAGGGTAACCTCCGTCTTTCCCGCCAGCACCAGGATGATCTCCACGGCATTGTGCCAGTGGTAGTGGTATTCATCGATCTGCCACACCGAGGCTTTTAGCGGCAGCTTTCCTGAAAATCCAATGATTTCCGGGTACATATTTCAATCACCTTCCTTTCCTCGTTGCCATAACTCTATTGCATTTGGAAAAGCCGCGCATTGACACTTTTAAGCTCCGAGAAAAAAAAATCAATTTTTTATCAAAAAATAAACCCGCGTTAAGCGGGTTTATCTGTTGGGCATGTTCATTCGGTTATTCTATGAAATCTCCGGCGTTGGCCGCCGACAGCCGGCGTACGGCATAGTCGAAGGGTATGTCCCTGTATCGCGCTTGCCGGGCAAGGGCCGCGCTGTCCGCTTTATGGGCTTTGCGAAAATCCGAGGGGGTGGCGTGGAAGAAGCGCCGGAAATATTTAATGAGGTATTTGGCGTCGGAAAAGCCGCAGTCCTCCGCGATCTCCACGACGCGCAGGCCGGAGCCGAGCAGCAGCCTTGCCGCGCGCTCACACCGGCCGTAGCACATCAGCTCCTGAAAGGACATGCCGAACTTTTCCTTGATGTCGCCGGAGATATGCTGGAGGCTGACGCCCAGCTCCGCGGCAAGAGCCGTCAGGCCGAGGCGCACCTCTGCGTCGCTGGTCGTATGCCGCGCCATCTGCCGGAGCCTTGCCACGCGTTTTTCGTCAAAGGGCTCGGTGCCGAAGCCCCAGCGCAAAAAATCGAAATTGTACACGGTATAGGCCAGCATTTCCTTCAAGAGCTTCTTCAGGTTGCCGTTGTCTGCGCCGCGCTGGTCCGCGCCGAGCAGCCCGGCCAGCCGGGCGATATAGTCCTTCAGCACACCATACTTTTCCGGAGCCTGGGCTTCGTGATAGGTAGAGCAGCAGTAGAGGAACAGATAACGGTCCGGCAGGACGCTGCGGCAGAAAGCGGGATCGATGTGTAGAAACAGGATTTCGTCCTCTCCGTCCCCGGTCATGCGGTGCAGCTCGCCCATGTTCGTAATGGCGACGTCCCCTTCCCGCATCGACAGTTCGTCGTTGCCCATGCCGATGTTGACCGAGCCCTTGAGCACCTGCACAATCTCCAACGCCTCGTGCCAGTGGTAGGGGTATTGGTTGCCAGCCCGGACAAACGCCCGGACCGGCAGGCCGTTATGAAATTCGATCGACTCGGGACGCATACTTGCCGCTCACCTCACAAACATCGGGCAGGGATCATTTCTTCGGGGTTTTCAACATCTTTCGGCACAACCCACATATTGCCATCTTCTGCAGGCCTTCGATTCGTCCGGCTGCGCAATGATAGTTGACCATCCGGCTTATGATAACACCATTTATCCGCGGCTTCCCTTACGCTGATGCATTCTATGACCCATCCCCCGCTTATGTATGTTGCCTCCATTATACTTCTCAAACCATCTTGCAG
>NZ_DIPG01000043.1:46196-53706 GCF_002426325.1 Syntrophomonas sp. UBA5494
TATAGAGTAAAACTACGGCTCAGTGGTTGAAAATTATAAGTGGAAGGAGGTGTTGTTGAGATATGGATCACCATACCGTACTGGTTGTTGATGATGACCGCGAAATCGTACAGGCCATCGCCATCAACTTACGGAATGAGGGTTATCAGGTGTTGATGGCCTATGATGGACTGCAGGCCCTGGAAATGATACAGACCCAAACGGTGCATTTGATAATTCTGGATGTGATGATGCCCAGGCTGGACGGGCTGTCAACTACACTGAAGATCCGTCAGGAAAAAAACATTCCCATTATCATTCTATCTGCCAAATCGGAGGATACCGATAAGATTCTGGGCTTATCCATGGGGGCGGATGACTACGTCACCAAGCCTTTCAACACTCTGGAACTGATGGCCCGGGTAAGGTCACAGCTGCGCCGCTATGTGACCCTGGGTGATATTCACCTTCAGAATCACGATATCCTGCAATCCGGCGGGCTGCGTTTTGACCTGCAAAGCCATACCCTGACTGTCGATGGAGACCCGGTAAGACTGACAGCAACTGAAACCAGGATCGTAGAGCTATTGATGCGCAGCCCGGGGCGGATATTCCCTGCCGAGGAAATCTATGCGCGGGTATGGGGAGAGACCGCCTACGGAGTGGAGAACACCGTCATGGTACATATTCGTCGCATCCGTGAAAAAATTGAAATCAACCCGAAAGAGCCGAAATACTTAAAGGTGGTTTGGGGCATTGGATACAAAATTGAAAGTTGCTAAACCGTGGCGGGCCTGGATCTGCTTTTTCCTGGCCGTCAATCTATTAAGCATTCCGCTATTCGCCGCCCTGGCGGCAATACTGCACTCGAACGGCAGTCTGGAAGCAGTCAAAGCTCCCTTTGTTGAGAATTTTAAAGATACTTCTGTTTTTGAGACGCAGACCGCCAGGTATTTCAGTTTGTTACTGGGACTGGCCAATGAAAACGAGACTGTTGAAGACACACAGATCGCCGCGGCTAAAAGGATTCTCAACCAGGAGGGCAATAACTTGAGATACTATGTCCTTAACCCGGACATCGGCCTGAATCTGGGGAACCTGGATGAAGAACCATTATATTTGAACCCGGGAGAGATGCCGGGGCCGCCTTCAGGCTATGGATACTTTTTATACTTCGATGGCGAGAAGATAACCGTCGTCGACCATGGGACAGTGGTTGATGCCGAGCGCTTGGACAGCGGCTACCGCAATATAATCTCCAGCCTCAGCAACGTATATTACTATCAGACCGCCGAGGTCGGCCCGGGCGGGTCTTTGTCCTTTAGTCTGCCTGATTCTGAAAAATCCCAAAATTTGGCCAATTACCGGGTGTTTCTGGCAATCAATGATGTGCTGGCAGCCAATCCCTACGGACACTCCGTTTATGATCAGCAGCAAAAGTATCTCATATTCATGAAATGGACTTATCCGGTTTTGGCCTTGCTGGGATTGATATTCTTAATCTATGCCCTCATAAAATGGCCTGAAAAGCGCGACTATGACCGCCGGCTGGCGGCCTGGTCGGGGGACATGTGGTTGGAAGTCAAGTTATTGGTCTCACTAATAGTTTTAACGCTTGCTGTCGGCATTTCCCCTATCTTCGGCATTTCCCCTGGCGGAAGCGATTTTCTCGGCTGGTGGCTAGAAGCAACCATGATGAATATCTCCTTTTTGGCCGGACTGTGGTGGTTTTATCTTATGATTCTTGATTTGTTTTACAACCGCAGGGCGTTTTTCTCCCACAATCTGCTTAATTCATTGCTCAAGTGGTACTTGAAGCTGGAAAACAGGGCTTCCTGGCAGAAATCCATGTTGAAGCGGCTTTATTGGCTGCTGGCGGCGGAAGCCGTTCTGGCTTTGACTTCGGTATTGTTTCTCATCACCAGCACCCACTCCGGGGATTGGTTCATCTTATTCCTGATCGCGGTCATGATTGCCGGAGCCGGCATATACCTGATCTACCAGTACTGTCTGCGCTACACCCAAATAGTCAACGATCTGGAACGCCTGTTTAAGCACATAGAGTCAATCAAAAACGGCCCCGCCGCTGCAAAGCTGGATATACCCCGCGAGCATGACCTGTATCCGGTGGCTCAAAACCTCAATTCCATTCAGGAGGGCATTATGAAGACTGTGGCTGACCAGATGAAATCGGAGCGCATGAAGATCGACCTTATAACCAATGTTTCACATGATCTTAAAACCCCTTTGACCTCGATTATCAGTTATGTTGACCTGTTAAAAAAGGAAGAGGGCCTGCCGCAGCCTGCCCGGGATTATATCGGCATCCTGGCCCAGAAGTCGGAACGCTTAAAACACCTTATTCAGGACCTGTTCGACCTTTCCAAGGCCAGCAGTGAGAACATGGCGGTGGACCTGGAAAAGATTGACCTGGGGCGCTTGATCAAACAGACTCTGGCCGATATGGAGGAACCCATCAACAACTCCGGGCTGGCCTTCCGGGTGAATATTCCTGAAGAGCCGGTTTACATTATCAGCGACGGCAAGAAGCTCTACCGGGTATGGGAAAACCTGATCAGCAATGCGCTCAAGTATTCACTGGCGGGCTCCAGGGTATATATAGACCTGATTCAAAACGGCCGTGGCGCTGTGGCAACGGTAAAGAATACCGCCAATTATGAGATGGACTTTACGGAAGATGAAATCCTGCAGCGTTTTGTGCGGGGGGATCAATCCCGCAGCACGGAAGGATCCGGCCTGGGTCTGTCAATAGCACAGAGCTTTGCAGCGATATGCGGCGCGCAGTTGAGCGTGAAGATAGACGGGGACCTGTTTAAAGTGGAGCTGGCATTTGCAGAATTTTACAGCGACTAGTTGATATCATGTTTAATAACTGACTGATAGATCTGTTCGTACTGCCGGGCGATATGGTTGTTGTCAAACTGCTGCAGATGTTCGGCGATATGACTGTGCAGGGCCGGAATCAGGCCGGGATCAGTTGTCAGTCTCTTCAGTATGGCGAGGAGTTCCTGAACATGGTCGGGATTATACAAGAAACCGGTTTTCCCCTCGATGACAATTTCGGGTAATCCGCCCCTATGGGAGGCGATGACCGGTTTCCCATACTGATAAGCCTCTATCACCACCCTGCCAAAAGGCTCATGCCAGCGTGATGGCACGATAACCACATCAATTTGGTCCAAAATCTCTTGCGGATCGATAAATCCCAGAAATTGTATATGGGCTGGGTATTTCTGCTGCTTTATCTTTTCCCGGATCTCATCATCCAGGACTCGCCCCCCCAGATAGAGCTCTATTCCCGCCATCTGTTGGGCGGCCTCCAATATCTCCCAGACGCCCTTGCCTCGTTCAATTCTCCCCAAATAGAGGATTTTGACAGGCCCGGCAAGGCCTGGCAACAGACGGGAGGGTGTTGTAGGCACTTCTATTCCGTTGAATACCCGGGAATAGGGCACCCCCTTAAAATAACCCTGCTGGAGATGACGGGCGATTATAAAATTGGAAAGACCCACCACATGTTTAATCGTTCCATGGTTGCACAAGTACTTTTTCAATGCGGTGAAAGCGCCGCAAGCCCGGCATTGACCGCTGCAATTGGTGTTGTCCCGAAACATGGTGGCGCTCTCGCATATCAGGCTGTACTCGCGCAAGGTATGCACCACCGGAATCCCCCGGCGTCGGGCAATCACCCACGGGGCCGCTGACAACCCGGTCAGCATGTGAGTATGTATGATATCCGGTCTTTCCCGATCGACTATCCCGCTCAGCTCCCGGTAGATGCCGGGATTGAAAATATCCCCCAGATGCCAGAGCAGTTTCTTGAGGCGTCCTGCCCTTCCGAACATCCCGCCCCAGTAAATATTGTGCGGGGGCAGATAATAGACTTTTAGCCCGCCCACATATTTCACATCCCTTGCCGGGGCCACCGATACGACCACAACCTCATGGCCCTGGTCGGCCAGACCCTGGGAGAGCAGTTGCACCGACTTCTCCGCGCCGCCGAATACATGGGGATAGAAGAGGGTGTTCACCATCAGGATTTTCATAGGGCATGATCCCGCAGCTGATTTACAATAATGATGGTCACCGATTCGCAGCCTTCTTTCAACCGTCTCTTGGCTCAGTATATCTTGGTTCTCTCTGTGATCATCTATAATTATAAAGCAACCTTAAAATATGACAAATATCGATGTATTTTTTATTTAGAGTCTGGAGGCTTATATTCAATAGCTGCTGGGATGTTTACATGGATATGGATGGATTTTATTTTGTGCGCTGCGCATCAAAGATCAACTGCCATGGGGTGAATAAGAAGATCGCGCCATCCCGCCAGGCTGCTGGAATCAGTATCACTGCACTTATTCCCATCACAAGTGCCGATTTCTCATTTGACTTCCAGATTAATCCCGTAAAGCGCCGCTTTGCGCACTATGGTAGTCTGGCTTACCCCCAGGGCTTTGGCTAATTTGCGGCTGCTGGTAAAGATTTTGGCATACTGTTGAATCAGGTTCTTTTCATATGCCTGTACTTTTTCCTTGAGATCCATCACCGGAGTATCTTGTTTGTCCGCTTCATTTTCCGGCTTGGTCTGATTAACGCTGCCCCTCAGCGCGACGGAGCTGATCACCGTATCGGTACTGGTTACCACGGCCCGCTCTATGACATTTCTCAGTTCTCTAATATTTCCAGGCCAGTCATAGTCAATTAAAATGCTGGTTACTCTTTCGTCCAGAGTCTTTTGCATATTATATTTTTCATTGAATACTTGCAGAAAATAATAGGCCAGGAGGGGGATCTCCTCTTTTCTCTCCCTTAAAGGAGGAACATAGATGGGAACTACGTTCAAACGGTAATAAAGATCTTGCCTAAACTGACCTTTTCTGATCATCTCCGGCAGATTGCGGTTGGTAGCCGCAATAATGCGGACATCGATACCAATCGGTTTAGTTCCTCCTATCCGCAATATCTCCCGCTCTTGAATGACTCTCAGCAATTTGGATTGCAGGTTTATGGGAAGCTCGCCGATTTCGTCCAAAAATAGAATGCCCCCGTTAGCTAATTCAAAGATGCCCATTTTACCTGCTTTTTTAGCCCCGGAGAATGCGCCGCTTTCATAACCGAATAATTCTGACTCCAAAAGATCTTCCGGTATGGCCGCACAATTAATACTTATCAGGGGTTTATTGCTTCTGGAGCTGTTCTTGTGGAGCTCCTGGGCAACCAGTTCTTTACCCACACCCGATTCGCCGTAAATGATTACGGTTGAGTCTACTTTACCGATGCGCATAGCCAGGTCAAGTATTTCTCTGGATTTCTCAGAATACACTACCATTCCGCCGGAATTCCTTCTCATCCTTTTTAATTCTTCTTCATAGTGCTTGCTCAAATTATAGGCTTGTTCCACCTCCTGTTTGAGGCGGTTCAGTTCAGTGATATCCCGGCCATTGGTAAGTACCCGGACCAACTCGCCATTCTCATCGAATATGGGATTTCCGGTAACCAGCAAAGTTGTGCCATTCTTAATATTTTGCACAAAGGTCGCTGATTTTTTAGTCTCTATAACCATAATTGTCGCAGAACGATCATATAAGCCCTGCTCGACCAAATCATACATATTCTTGCCGATTAGATCTTCGGCTTTAATACCGGTAATCCTTGTATAAGCATCATTTAAGCTTAAAACATTGCCTTTGGCGTCGGTCACAAAAATACTGTCAAATGACGCCTCTATAATAGCGTCCATTTCCGATTTAAGCTTTTTAGTGTATTCAAGTTCCAGCGATACATGCTCTAACTCTGATATGTCCTGTATCAAAGCGACAGCACCTATGACATTATCCTCCACCACTATAGGCCTGTTCATCGACAGGTAAGTCTTATTATTGTTGACAAACTTTACATTAGAACTACCCTGCTTGCTGGTTAATACTCGATGCAGTCTTCCATTGGGGAATACTTCCGTGTAATCCCGGTTAAGGACGGAATTCTTTGGGATCCCTAACATCTTCTCCGCAGATTGATTATAAATAAGTACTTTTCGGTCAGTGTCAATAATAATGATTCCATTGCAGATCGCATCCAATAAAGCCTGCATTCGTAAAAAAATGTTCGAATTATTCGATACGTCATTAATAACAAGAGATTCCCCGGTGATGTCGTGCACTGGCATCGATACCCCTCCTGGTTACTAATTTCACAACCCCAAGTATTGATTTGGGGACAGCAACAATTATTAAGAATCTCCCCAGGTACAATTATTGCAAATAGTGTGCCAATAAATAAAAATCATATTCCTCTGGAAGTCCAGCCCAGAGGAATATGATGAAAGGTTGTACTATCAGCCTGACTCTACAATCCCAGATAAGCCTTCTTGATATGAGGGTTGTTCAATAATTCTGATGAGGAGCCCTCCAGGGTGATAAAGCCATTCTCCAAAACATATCCTCGCTTGCTGAGACCCAAAGCTTTCTTAACATTTTGCTCTACCAGGAGTACTGTAATATTCTGTTCACTTATTTTGGCAATAGTCTCGAAAACGGTTGCAGCCAGCAAAGGAGACAGTCCCATGGAAGGCTCGTCAAGCATCAAAAGACGCGGCATTGCCATTAAAGCCCTGCCGATGGCTACCATTTGTTGTTCGCCTCCGCTCAGGGTTCGGCCAATTTGATCCTTACGTTCTTCCAAACGAGGCAACAACTCAAAAACGTATTCCAGATTCTCTTTTACTTTACTGCGTGAACGCGGCAATGAGGCCCCGATAAGGAGGTTTTCATATACTGTCATCAACGGGAAGAGCCTCCTGCCTTCAGGTACCTGCACAATACCCAACTCGGTTATTTTATGAGGAGGAAGCCGGTCTATTCTCTGGTTATCGAACCAGATCTCTCCGCTATTAGGCGTAATTATACCGGAAACAGTGTTCAGAAGTGTGGTTTTGCCCGCGCCATTAGCACCGACAATACTTATTACTTCGCTTTCTTCGATACTCAAGGATATATCCTTTAGAACCGTAACATCACCATAACCGGAGTTTACTTCTTTAATTTTAAGCATTGTCATATTCATCACCTAAATATGCTTTTATTACCTCAGGGTTACTGGTAACCTCTTGAGGACTGCCCTCAGCGATCTTCTTGCCATAATCCAATACCACGATGCGGCCGCAAATAGCCATAGTGGCCTGCAATACATGTTCAATCATCATTATGGTGATCCCATCGTTATTGATTGATTTGATCAATTTGACCGCATCTTCAATTTCAGTAGGGTTCAAACCGGCCAAAACCTCGTCTAAGAGCAATAGTCTGGGTTTGGTTGCCAGGGCTTTAGCCATTTCAAGTCTTTTCCGTTCCGGAATGGTCAGGTTAAGCGCCAATACATCTTTCTTAGCCTGCAAGCCGACCTTTTCCATAATCCCTTCAGCAATCTGTCTGGCTTCCTTGGGACTGGAAGTGTTGACAAACGCACCAACCATGATATTTTGCTGAACCGTCATATTGCCAAAGGGTTT
>NZ_DIPG01000037.1:0-2773 GCF_002426325.1 Syntrophomonas sp. UBA5494
TGATGGAATGAATATCGATTGCTTGCGGCACAGCCGCCTTGCTGTTTAGCGCTGCATAAGGCAAATCTGCAGGCTCTCCCGGTAATCTTGCCTGGCCATGGTTGCGGCAGATTGGAGACGGCTGTATATTGGCCTTTTCCGGATGAGCAATTGGGCTTGCCAAGGCTGAGTTCAAGGCAGGATTGCATGAGAGCACTGCAAAAGCAGCGCAATTTTGCCATGCATTTCTGCAGTCAACAAAAAAGCCCCTCACCAAGCAGAATATCTTGGTACGGGGCTGAATGACCGCATGATGGGGTATATGGTTTCAATATGACGGGGAGTCAGAGTTGTATGAAGTCGTAGGCAATTTTGAGGCGATCGGTTGCCCGGGTGTCAGTCATTCCGGGCCGGTTCGGCCGTTATGCCGTATTTTGCGGCCTTGCGTAAAACCGTGGAAGGGTCGATGCCGAGATGCCTGGCGACCTCGCGGGTAGCCCGGTAGCGGCTGTAGGCATGGGAGATGATCTCTCTTTCCACAAATTCGACGGCTTCTTTCAAGGGGAGAACCCCTTCGACGGATATTTGGGGATGAACATCCTTGCGCATGAAATTTTTAAGATTATTGGGCAGGTCTTCGCCGGTCAGGACATCCCTCGGGATAGTCACTACCAACCGCTCGATGACATTCTCCAGTTCCCGGACATTGCCAGGCCAGTCGTAATTCATGAGTATATCGATGACATCAGGGAACAACTCCTTGTGCATATCGTATTTCTTGTTAAACAGCTTAATGAAATGGGCGGCCAGAAGAGGTATCTCTTCCTTGCGGGCCCGTAGGGGCGGGACCTCAACCGGCACAACGTTGAGGCGATAGTAAAGGTCTTCCCGGAACTGGTTGTTGGCCACCAGTTGGCCTACATCCCGGTTGGTGGCGGCGATTATGCGCACATCAACGGGGATCGTCTTTTCTCCGCCCACCCGCATTATTTCTTTATTCTGAATCACCCTCAACAGATTGGCTTGTAAACTGAAGGGCAGCTCGCTGATTTCATCCAGGAGAATCGTCCCCCCGACGGCCAGTTCGAAGTAACCGGCCCGGCCTCCCTTTTTGGCTCCAGTGAAGGCTCCCGGGTCGTAGCCGAACAACTCCGATTCCAAAAGGTTGCTGGCGATGGCTCCGCAGTTTATCTTGATGAAAGGGCCTTTCCGGCGCGGGCTGTTGGTGTGGATGATCTCGGCGATCAGTTCTTTGCCGGTACCGGATTCCCCAGTGATCAGGACGGTTGACTCAACCTGAGCGATACGGGTGACGTTGTCGAGCAATTCTTTCATGATCCGTGAACCGACGATTAGCTTCTCAGTGTCGTACTGCATCTGCAGTGCCCGCAACTCGGATTCATAATGTTTGCTCAGCCCTTGAGCCTGCACTAGTTGCTGCTTAAGCTGCATCAGCTCGGTGATGTCCCGGACATTAGAAACCACCCGGAATATCCGGCCTTTTCGATCGAACACCGGGGTACCGGTAGTCAGTGCGGTCCGGCCGGCCAGGGTCCGCTGCATGATGGTCACTGGTTTTCCCTGCTTCAGAACCAGGGCACTGACCGACTCTGATACGATGCCCCGTTCCCTCACCAGGTCCTCTACGTTGAGGCCCACCATTTCAATGGCCGGGACCCCGGTCAGTTTTTCAAAGGCCTCGTTGACCCGCAGGGTTATGCCCTGGCCATTGGTCAGGTAGAGTCCGTCATAGGACGACTCGATGATGGCATCCATTTCCCGGTTAAGTTCTTTGACATTTTCTAGTTCTCTGGATATATTTTCGAGTTCGGAGATATCCTGAAGAACCGCTACCGCCCCGATGATCTCGCCGTCTTCTAATATTGGGGTGCGGTTGGATATGAACAGTGAGTTCTTAAGCATAATCTTCTGTACCGGCCTGGGGCAGCCGGTTACCAGCGTTTCTACCAGGCCGCTGTTGGGAATGACTTGCATGATTTCCCGGCCCAGCACATCAGTACTTTTGATGTCCAGGAAATTCTCCGCGGCCCGGTTGACCAAAGTGATCCGGGCGTTTTTGTCGATAGCGACGATGAGATTATGGGTGGAATCCAGGATGGTCTGTAGTTCATTGGATAGATAAATGAAGGAGTTAAAATAGGCATAGGCCAGGTCGCTGCGTGTGATCATGCCCACCACTTTATCCTGATCGACTACCGGGAGCCGTCCCACACTTCTCTTGATAAGATTCCGCACCTTTTCATCGGGGTGGCCGGTAAGCACGCTGGTGGTCATGATCTGACCGACCGTGGCATTGGGATCACCGTCCCCGGCCAATACCCGGTAGAGGTGGCTTTTGGTCAATAGCCCGGCCATCCGGCCATGCTCGTCAATTACAGGGGCCCCATCAATTTCATGATCGATGAATACCCGGCTGGCCTCTCGAATCGTATGCGCCAGAGTCAAAGTCACCGGGTCAGTGCTCATTATGTCAGACAGCTTCATAATGATAACCTCACAATACGTTGGACATATCTGGCTGTATTCTTCTGTTATTCCATAGTATAGCACAAGCCTCCCCAAGCTTAGGGAGTTATCATCCTTGCCTGGCGGCTTCTAAATGGCCGGTTGAGGGCCGACTGAACAGGTTCTGATTACTAAATACTATTCGTTTGCTGCCTAAACATATGCCCACCGACCATTAAGCCAAAACCACAAGGTCATTGACACACACCATCTCGCTCTCCAAGGCTGCCCAATGTCTTGGGGCTGCTACTTGAAAATGCGCTCCAAT
>NZ_DIPG01000037.1:2987-13114 GCF_002426325.1 Syntrophomonas sp. UBA5494
AGGTACACCATAACCTCCCGGTTTAGCGGATTGACGATCCAGTATTCCTCCACCCCGCAGGACATATAGAGATCGAGTTTTTTGATCAGGTCCATGCGGCGGGTCTCTTCCGACAGGATCTCCACCACCAGAGCCGGCGTGCCCATGTAGTAATCCTTTTCATTGAGCTTTTCCTCCAGGTCGCAGATAACCATGATGTCCGGCTGCACTACATTGATATTTTCAGGGTTTCGCCTGAGGGTGATGTCGTATGGGGCTACGAAGGGAACACATTTTTTGCCCTGGAACCAGTTATAAAAAATGCCCAACAGCTCAGTCAGAGCCAACTGATGACGGGTTTTGGGCGAAGACTGCAGGTAGATCTCGCCATCGATGTATTCGTATCTCTCCGCACTGTCCTCCGTGAGCTCCACAAATTCCTCAAAAGTTGCCTTGCGGCCCCCATAGCTGAAATCTTTCGCCTTCTCGCCGACCATAATTGCTGCCGGCTTCTCAGCATCGTGTTTTATGGCTGACAATGTGGCTATTTCAAGGCCGTTGCGGGTAATGATGACATCTTCTTGAGCCGCCAGCATCAAGTATTTGCCAAAATTGTTCTGCAATTCGGTGGAGGGCACTTTCATCCGCCATCCTCCTTTTATAAACAGATTAGCTAATTTAGCTAATTATATAATAACCAATTGATGCCATAAATGCAAAACAAGGCCATCCCGTCCGCAGCACAAAACATAGCAACACCCCCGTACCCGTGACAACTTTGTCAGATATTCTCCTGTTTCAAGGCATCGATAATGTTATCTTGTTTTACCTTTGAACTGGAATAGAGCATTGCTGCCCCGACGATAACAAAAACAATGATAATAACATACCCTATACTTGTCCAGGGAAGTACTAAGCCATAGCTAAAGCTGTACATCATAGACCTATAGATCAAATACATTAACATTACGCTAAGCGGCAGTCCATAAAGCAGAGACTTAATGCCGTAGAAGATACTTTCGTAATTAAGCATTTTATTAAAACCCCGGGGGGTCATACCCACCGATTTAAGCATGGCGAATTCCCTTTTCCGCAGGGCAATGCTGGTGGAAATGGTATTAAAGATATTAGCAATACAAATCGCCGTGATGAGAACAATGAAGCCATAGGTAAATACTGATATCAACAACATAATCTGTTCTTCTTGTTGTCTGGCCTGATAAACATTGTAGACATTCAGATTGCTTTCAGACAGTTCCTCAATCTGATGTTGAGTTGCCATGGGATCAGTACTCTTCAGCAAAAGCCGGGTGTCAGCAATTAAGCCCTGGGCAGCCAACTCATCCAATACTTGTTCCGATACAATAACGGTCAGTCCACCCAGCCCGGCTGGAAAAACACCCATTGGGGTCTGATCTGTCAATGCGGCAACTTGCAGCTCATTTAAATAGGTCTCTTGGGATGAATCCCTATCAATACGGCATAGTTCAATCTTTTGGCCGATTTCCGCCTGTATAGCTTTAGTCTCAATATATTTTCTGGCATCATAATCCTGATAAGAAATTTTATCAATTACAATTCCCGATAATTCATGTGAAGTTCTAAGCTGATCATAATCTGCGCCGATCATTTCGGTATAACCCTTGAGACTCTTTTCATCTAGAGCATGTATATCGATATAGTAGGAGTATTTCCCGTTTTCAAGCATTTGGTTATCTTCCCGGACTTGTTCTTGTAATTCCTTGGCAATAAATTTTTCATCTATCCTTGAATGTAGGGTCAAGTCTTTTACTATGGAATATTCGGTTACATTATTAAGACCTGCAATAGACTGTACCAGTTCTTCATCTGTTTCAGGGTTTTCTCCCGGCAGGATGACCTGGATATCAAAATTGACCCCATCCTGGGATAGTTCAGCTGATTTTTTTAGATTATCGGTAAAAAACGAAACCGTCAAAAACAGAACTATGCTTATTACCAGTGAAAATACCGTGGCCTGGTACCTGCGCTTGTTTCTTCTTAGATTTTTTAAGCCGATTTCGGCTTCAAATCCGAAAAGTTTACGAATAAGCGGGGAAGCTTTAGCCGCTTTAGCGGTGAGCTTAATATCAGTTGATTGCCTGATGGCGTCGATAGCCGAGACATCAGAGGCCCTTTGGGCCGGCCAATAGGTGGAAATGAAGATAGTCAGTAAGGAAATAACCCCTGCGCCTAGTATCGACATGGGGGTTACTACCACCGTGAATTCTTCAGATGCCCCGAACACCCCCTGTATCATCGGATTGATAAACCAGAAGGTAATGGTCAGCCCGCCCAGACCACATAAGATTCCTACAGGTATGCTTATCAGGGCTATGACTGCTCCCTCAAAAAATACCGAATTTCGTTTCTGCTTTCTGGTTGCCCCTACACTGGAGAACATGCCTAGATACCGGGAGCGTTCAGCAACAGAGATGGCAAACGCATTATAGATCAATGCCACCGAGCCTATTACAGTGATTGCCATAATAATTGCGGTCAAGGAATAAAGAGTCTTGTGCAGGCTCTCAATTTCGGTTACACCGTAATAACGCAGCAAGGAATTATTAAATTCAACGCCGGCAATGTTATTCTGCAAGGCCAGATCCCGGGCATGGTTGTAAAGTGATCTTTGCACTTTGTTTAAGACCACCAAGGCATTCACGGTTTCATTTGTACCTATCATGCTTTCATCCACATAGCTGATAATGGTATAGCCTGGCGCCCAAGTGGGTTCCCAGGTAGGACGAGCGATAGTTCCTACTATTGTGTAGTTATGGGTGGTTTTATTTGTTAAGGTTTCTGCGGCAATCTCACCGTCTCCGGTTCGACGTAATGGGGTCAGCTGGGTCAAGGCCTGTTTGCCTTCAGCTATAAATCTCTCCCCGATATCCAGCACAAGTTGATCGCCAATCTGGCAACTCACCTTGGCGCTCTGAGCGATTTCCTCGGAGATGACAATTTCATTGTTGGTCTGAGGCAGACGTCCATTGGTCAATTCAATGGGAAACTGCTCAAAACCCCGGGTATTGTATTCCTTGATAAATAGATAAGGTTTGTTTCTGTTTTGACTTCCTTCCAAAAGGGCATAGCCGCGATCCCTGGATATGATAAGGGTTTCGGTTTGTGCATCACTTTTGACGGCTTGCAGCTGTTCTTGATTTATATCTTTATACAGAACATGCCATTCTCCATCCCTGGCGATGCTCATTCTTTGCATTAAATCCATAAAGGATATGCCCAGAGTCGCCACCGCCGTTACCATAGCTACAGAGATAATGACACCTATGATGGTGACCAGGGTCCGTCTTCGGTTGCGCTGCAAATTTCTCAAAGTCAGTATGTTTACGATATTCATGGGCGAATCACCTCATCCTGGGCAATTCGGCCGTCTTCGATAGTGATAACCCGGTCAGCCTGTAAGGCAATTCGTTCATCATGGGTAATAATGATCAGGGTTTGCTGATAGGTTTTGTTAAACATTTTTAGTAGGTCAACGATCTCAGTACTGTTTTTGCTGTCCAAGTTGCCGGTGGGTTCGTCGGCCAGCATCAGAGCAGGATTGTTGATTAAAGCTCTACCAATGGAAACCCTTTGCTGCTGACCGCCGGAAAGCTGATTCGGCAGATAGGGCAAGCGATTTTGAAGGTCTAAAGTGTTTACAATTTTATCGAAATGATTCTGATCGACCTGATGGCCATCAAGCAGCAGGGGCAGGGCAATATTTTCTTCCACCGTCAAGACTGGAATCAAATTATAAAACTGATAAACCAGGCCGATTTGCCTGCGTCTAAAGATTGCCAACTGTGTCTCGTCCAGGCGGTAGATGTCGGTGCTGTCCACTATTACCCTTCCGCTCGTGGGCCGGTCTACTCCGCCCAATAAATGCAAAAGCGTAGATTTGCCTGATCCGGAAGGACCAACAACAGCGATAAATTCACCTCTTTTTACTGAAAAGGTGACATCATCAAGGGCTTTAACGGCTGTCTCCCCTTTACCATAGATTTTAGACAGATGTTCTATCTGCAAGATTTCCAAGTTATGAAACCTCCATTTTGTGGTGATGGGTAAAAGTATATCTGTCCAAAATGACAGATAAGTGACTGTAATATTACTATTTAGTCACTTTGAGAGTATGGAGACGAAAGAGTCCGTGAAACCAGGCGGTTTCAGCTAGAACGCTCCTCCCCTGTTTTATGTTAAATCAGTTGCCGATAAAACTTTATCTTGAATTGGGTACCCTTGTTCCCCTCGCTTTTCACTTCAATAGCTCCATTTTGAGCGGAAATAATGCTGTGAGCCATAGCCAGTCCAATACCAATGCTGCCTTCGCCGGCATTTACGCCTTTATAAAAACGTTGGAAAATATAGGGTATATCATCTTTAGGAATTCCTCCCCCATTATCGGCAATGATTATTTCGGTAAAAAGCGCATTTTCCGCAAAGGAAACAGAAATAACGCCGCCTTCCGGGGTATGTTCCACACAGTTTTTCAGAATATTGATCAAAGCTTCGGTGCTCCAATTAAGATCCCCCCGGAAAGATACCCCATCATCTCCGGTGATAGAGACGGTTTGCTCCTTTATATCCATTGGGATTGACACCGGTTCAAACGCTCTTTGAATAAGCTCTTTTACCAAAATCAAATCTTTCTTGAAAACTACCGTTCCGGCATCGATCCTGGCCAGTTTCAATAATGAAGAAAGCAGCCATTCAATACGTTCCAGCTGCATGCGTATTCTATGGGTGAACTCGGTTCTTTTTGCTTCCGGCAGTTTAGCGTCACTAAGTAAATCGGCCATTACCATCATGGAAGTCAGCGGGGTCCTGAGCTGATGAGATATATCTGCAATGGCATCGGTAAGACGAAGCTTTTCCTGCTGCAGAAGCGAGTTCTGCTCTGAAAGCATCAATGTAACTTTATAAATCTCGTTTTTTAGTATACTCAGCTCGCCTTCCTGATTGTCCCGGACATCCAGGGAGTAATCACCTCCGCTGATCTGGCGCAGGTATTTGGAGAGCTTTGCTATTTCCCGATATCTCCATTTGGTATACATCCAGCTGCAGCCTATAATCAAACCACAGGCCAAAAAAGTAAGCAACGCAGCCAAGGGCGAAATAAAAGCAGCGGCAACCGTTGCCGCCATACTAATTGATCCCATTACCAGTAAGAGTATTTGAACCTCTCTATTACGCAGCAGTCTATTCACCAACCTTGTAACCCAAACCCCGCACTGTTTTAATCAGGGTTGGGTGCTGTTGATTATCTTCCAGCTTTTCCCTCAACCTTTTTATATAAACGGTTAAGGTATTATCGTTTACGAAGTCACCGGCTATGTCCCAGATCTGTTCCAATAGTTGATTTCGGGAAAGAACCTGTCCGACATGGTTGGCGAAGGCAAGCAGTATTCGGTACTCCAGAGCAGTCAGGGTGATTTCGCTGCCATTTTTATAAACCTTTCCTTCCAAGGTATTAATCACAACATTTTCTATCTCAATGATGCTTCTGCCCTGAGCCTGCTTATGATACCGGCGCAAAACCGATTTTATCCGCGAAATCAGCTCCCGGATGCGAAACGGCTTGGTAACATAATCATCTGCTCCCATATCCAGACCCATTACTACGTTCACCTCATCATCGATGGCGGTTAGAAAAATAACCGGTATGTCGCTGTGCTGTTTAACATATTTGCACAACTCATACCCACTTCCATCCGGCAGCGACAAGTCAAACAAACATAGATCAATTTGGTTTAATTCCTCGGCTAACACCTGTTGCGCCGATTTAAAGTCATGACACGGAATTATAGAAAAGTCCTCTTGCGTAAGTGAATATTCTATTCCTATCGCTATCGTTTTATCATCTTCTACTAGCAATATCCTCATATCTTCTCATCCCTAACCAATAACTCGGGGTGTTACCCCGAGTCAATTATGAAACGATTTTTTCGCAAAAGGCATGGGGGCGGTTATTTTGCCTGTTTTCTGACTAAGACCGTCTGACAATGGGCGCACTATACTCCCCATTAAAAGATTACCCTCTAAGACCATATATTCATTCGTCATCTTTTGTATCCTTGAAAGCCATCCGTATCAAAAAATGCCCCCCTTTAAGCAGATACCAACCAAAAATAAAATAAAGTAAAGTGGATAATAGATGGGTAAATACAAATTGTTTTTGAACATCGGTATTCCATATCGGACTAACACTTTGTAGATATACCAGGTTGGATAATATCTGCACTGCATCGGGCAAAGCCTGAACGATAAGCACCGCGCCAAGAACTTTCATTGCCAAAATAAAAAGGGCTTCACCTGACTCAGGTTTTTCTTCATTATCGGGATATAGTTTTTCAACCCAACCTTTTGACCCGATGATTAGAAACACTCCAGCAGCTACCATAAGCGTCGGAGCTAAAGCCGCAGAGACATGTAATCCCAATAACATCATCTCCTGGTTGGCAAGAATAGTTCCGCAAACAGCTATAAGATTTACTATGCCTTTGATGATTGTCACTAGGCCTACTATCTGTAAGCCAGTGTGCAATAAAGTCCTGGATGACAACCCCTCCAACCGCAATTCCCCCTTTTATATATACCCTGGCACTATGCTATCCCATCATTGTATAAATGTTTGAGCTATGGCATCATCGCCAACCGAACCATGCCATTGGTTTGAATGGCTCAAACCGATAAGCGTTTAGCGTCTGTCAACAGCAACAATTTTTGGGGTCGGGCTGTTAGTATCAACACGGAATTCAATTTTGTAAGTCCGGCTTTTTTCCGCGCCGGTAATTTGCCCGTTTGCCAGCAACTTTTCCAGAGTGGAATCATAGTCCAGTCCCAGAGCCTTTGACTTGGCCAGGAGGAACTCCTCATTTGCCCCGGGCTCATAATAACCATTGACATCAAAGCCATATTCATTGGCGGTAGCGGTGTAATAAGTGTAATTTCCATCATGGCGCCCTTTCAATTCTATTAAGTCATAAACCATGGTATCACTGTTATAGCTTTCCGGCCAGGGCGAATAGGCTGCGCCGTCAAACCTCACCAGTTTAGGGTAAGCCTGATGTATTAACGGCGGATATGCATCATCAGGCGCGGCAAATACTTTTCGCAACCGTGCTTCCGCCTGATATGGAGGCACCGACTCGGGAAAAGTACCGAATTCACCGCTCCAGGTAAAGATCATATACGAGATGGCGGCGCCGTCAGAATCAAAATCATACCAGCTTACCTCGGGCATAAAAAAAAAGCGGTAATCCTCACCCATCTGATTGAATTCCCGCTTTATATCAGCAGTGATCTCTATATTCCCTGCACCGGCAACCGGGTTGTTTTTAATCGCTGCCAACAAACCGTCGATAGCAGGAGGATTGAAATCGGCGGCCAGTCCCTGCCAATCAATATCATCCGTTATTCTGACTATCTTGCCTGCTCCGGCCTGTGCCGGCCATGATTCCAGAACCAGGCCGGGATATGATACCCATATTTGCAGTTCGTCTCCCGGCTGCAATTGGCTTTCTGATAGCTGGATGTTATTGGCGTCAGTTATTATTGTTTCCGGGCTTATGGCAAAATAGAACCGGGTTGGTTGATCAGAATAACCGTCTAAAACCCCTTCTACCAGAATTGACCCGGGTTCTTTGGCCAGAATTTCCGCCCTGCCGAAAGGCTTAAGAAAATATTCGACTGTATCCATTCTGCTTCCATCCTTGGCGCTTTCAGCAAAAACTCTTAACACATGGGCCTCACTTAAATCACCCTCGATGGAAAAACTAAACTCTCCCCACTCCGGCGCCCCGATCGAGGCGGTAGTAAAACCATTAGACAGAACCTTGTCATTCTTATCGGTTACCTCGTAGAGGACATTGGCTTCCCAAACCCGGGCAGTGCCAGTAACAGTTAATTGTTGGGGGGAGCAGCTAAAATTATTTATCCTGATATTTGCTTCGACAGGTTTAATTGAGGATCCAGGCTCAAATGCTCTCAGCGGATTGCTTTCCAATATTTTTTCTACTTCTTCATACCCGGTTGGAAATGCGAAATTGTAGCGGGCGGGCAGAGCAAATACGTACTTGGTATTACGGTCCAGTTCCTTTGGGGGGATCGGCGCCGCACCCACACTGAGTTCTTCTTGCTGAATCAGGTTCCATTGATGGTGCGTAAACACCATAATGGGAATATCCTGGCGCGGGTTCTGCTCCGTCCATTGAGGATGTCTGATGGAAATCAGCGGGCCATTTTCTTTGGTGGAACTTTCAGGATCGATACCTTCCCAGTTTTCCGCTATTATCGAATAGCCCTGCCAGCTCTCCGGCAAGGAAAAAGTAAAACCGTATTCCCCATTGCTGTACACGGCTGCATCCTCATATTCATATGAAGTAATAAGCCAGCGGTTATCGATTTTCTCTGCTTCCAGAATAACCGGCTTTTTGCCGGCCACACCGCCGTTAACCATCTCCACGCTGGTCATGGTTATAATTTCGCCCTTAATCTCGTAGCTGGAATCTGACAGCTTCTCCACAACGGTAATATCTATACGCTCCGGCCAGGGACTCGAAGCCGCCCGGCCCGGAGCATTGTCAGGGTCATTTTGCCACTTGGCCAGAAGTGCGGGGGATGCTAAACCGCCATAGTTTTCCTGTAGGCTGTTTTTCACCGCCTCCGCAGGGGCCAGCAGTGAGACATTTTTCAGTTTACTGCCGAAGTCGCTAACCAGTTTCATAACTGCAGCCTCATCGCTGTCAGCCTGTTGGTCTGGGGCGGATGGGAGGGCGACAGGAAACGTCCTTATTCCGGCGGCATACGGAGCAATTTCATACTGCAGGAAATATACGATGAGGTTCCCGTTCTCCAGGTAAAAACGCTGCTCCTCATTTATGCCCTGAAACCCATGTTCCCCTTCAAAATACTCTTCCGGATTAAACGCAATTATGGACCTTACCCGCTCATTAATCATTTCTATATGATTGGAGTCAGGGGCGAATAGATCGCTTAAGGCCAGTTCCTGACCGGTATTTAAATCGAAATTATAGGCCACACGATCGGTCATGCCATGGGCCCCTCCGGTATAAGTGTAATAATCCACATAGAAACTCAATATGTCCCGGGTTACATAATACTGATTAAACCGGCTCGCAATCCCGTAGGTGTGGAGCGGCTCAGCCAGTATAAAATCAGAATCAAGCTGGGCTTGTTGTTCCATAGCTTCCTGCCGCTGCCGGGCGTCATTTTCCATAACCTCATTCAAACGGGCTTGTATCTCTTCATCCTGCAGACCGGTAATGACAGGAATATTTAGGTCTATGTTTATAAGCGGCGATTCGCTTTTCACTTCTTTGCACTCCAGCTTAACCGCAGGAACCGGGCCGGCCTGCACAGGATTCATTTCAATAAGTTTTACACACTGATTCAAGACCCGGGCCAGTTCAGCCCGCTTGATGGGATCATAGGGCCGGAAAAGATTGTCGTTCCCCTTCATGATGCCGGTGTTGCTTACAAATACCATAGCATTGGCATCGTCCCGGGAAAGCTGGGCGGTATCATCGTACAACGGCATCAGCATGATCATGGGTATGGTGATTCCCCGGGCCTGAAAAGCATGGTAGATACTCCTGGCAACCTCAATCCTGCTGACATTTTCTTCCCCCGCAAAACTACCCTGCGGGGGAAACAGGTGGTTGACTGCGCCCAGAACCACCGCCTGACTGTACCATGCTTCTTCCCGCAAATCATAGTAATAATCGCTGGTCTCGGGCTCCTGCATAAACCGCATATTCCCGTAGTCCAAATCAAAAGCCCGGGCTAAAACAGCCGCCAGTTGAAAACGGTTTACTTTTTCTTCCGGCGAAAACGTTTTATAACCAAACTCATTCACCCCGGTACCCAGCATTAAACCCTGGCTATAGGCAGCTTCGATTTCACTTTCAGCCCAGTGGCCCTGGATATCCGCAAAAGTCCCGGAAAATAATTTAGCACTGGCCGTTCCGGCCGGAGACAACAGGAACACTGCCAGCACCAGATAACAAACCAGCTTTTTCATAGCTTCACCCTGCCTCTCGTTTTTCTTCATTTATTGTTACGAGAGGAAAATAGGTATCTTACAATCCCGGGAGGTTAATAATTTT
>NZ_DIPG01000037.1:13402-17906 GCF_002426325.1 Syntrophomonas sp. UBA5494
GCCCTTTCCTTCAGGTTGTAGCTGTTCATAATCCTGATTAGTTTGGTATGGTATTGAGGATCGGTGGCATATCCGCATATCTTAAGCTGCCGGGCATATTCATCCGGATCACCGGCCGCTTCCCGGCAGGGCTTATAGCGTTCCAGCGCCATCAACTCCGCCAGATCTTCGAAGCTTTCCTCATAATTGTGGTAAGCCCGGAAACGGTGCTGCACTCTGGTTTTTCGGCCTCTAACATACTCCGTTGTGGTTATAAGCACGCTGCCGGCAGGACCCTCGCCTTTGATATTGAAAAGATTGTAGCTGAATTGCCCGGTGTGCATATCGGTGATTATGTGTTTTCCATACCCGGTTTCCAGGCAGGCCTGAGCCGTAATTACCGCCGCCGGCAGATTATGTTTCTTCTGTATCTGTACCGCATCTTCGAGCACCCATGCAATGAAATCACGGTTGGGCATTTATCCGCCTTCTTCCACCAAGATAATAAATAGGTCGCCATAATAATCTATTGCTGCTCATACCGTTTGGTCACCCTATATAAGAACGGGCCAGATTCCAGTCCAGATTTGAAAAGGGCGAGGGCGGCCCATACTACGAGCCACCCTCGCCTTTTTGAGGAAGGGACATTTTATTACACAAAAGCTTGAACAAATCTTTGCAATATGGTGGCCACTTCAGCCCGGGTGGCGTTGCCCGATGAATCAAGCACACCGCCTTCTTTGCCCCCGATAAGATTTGATCCGGTCGCCCATTTCATGGCCTCCAAGGCATAAGTCGAGACATGGCCGCTGTCGCTGAACTGATCGAGTTCGCCGGAGGCGGAGGCGTCGTAGCCGTTTTTCCCGGCGTAGCGGTATAAAATAGCCGCCATCTGCTCCCGGGTGATGTTGTCGTTGATTCCGAACCGTCCGTCGCCGTATCCGTTGACGATGCCGTTGGTGTTGGCCCAGATGACCGCGTCAGTATACCACTGATCCTCCTGCACATCAGTGAAGCTATTGGCGGTAGCAACGGCAGGCGTCCCCGCCAAACGGTGCAGAACGGTGACCAGCATGGCTCTGGTCATGGGCTCGTCGGGACTGAAGGTGGTGGCGGAGGTGCCTTGGAACAATTTCTGTTCCACCACGAAAACCACCGCGTCGTAAAACCAGTCCCCGGATTTCACGTCGATGAAAGGATTAACCCAAACCGGCGCCACTGCGCTCTCATCGTAACCCACCGCATAGTAGGACAAGTGGCTGGTGGTGAAAGTGGCCTGGCCGGTGCCGGCGTCGTAGCTGCAGCTCATCAGCTCCAGCTGGCCGGCGTCGTTCAAATACCAGACGGATACAGCGGAGGCGAATTGGCCTTCCTCCAGGGCGTAGGGCAGGGAAACGGTGAGGTCCCCCTCAAAGCTGCTGATGTTCTTGCCGCCGCTGGTGATGGAGATGTCATAGACCGGGTTATCCCCTACCGCTGCCTGCTGTTCAGCGGTCAGAGCCGTCTGTTTTTCCACCGCTTCCAGACTGATGGTAATGCTTTTGCCGGCAGCCTGTTTCGCCATAGCCGCCAGAGCCTGATTGGGGACGGTCACATTGCCCACCGGGGTTTCCACTGTCAAAGCCGCCTCGGTTTCCGAAGCCATGGAGGAAACCGAGCTCTTGAGAAGCTCTACGCTTACCTTCCGGGCCTCCCCGATGATCTCCGGAGCGATTACGATGGCCACACTGCTGTTTTCCTTGGCTTCGGCTATGGCCCCGGTCATATCGGAAGCGCCCATGGCAACAGAGGCCACGCCCTTGGAAGCCGTAACTTTAGGGGTTAGAACGGCGCGATGGCCGCCTGGAGTTACAGGTTTCTCCCCCTGCACCTGGATGGTGATGGTGAGGTAGTCGGTATCGGTGGGAGGGTCGCCGTAATATTCGGAAAAAGCGCAATCCAGGCGAATGACGGTACCGTTTTTGACCGGAATGCCGGCCATGGGCTTATAGGTCTTGCCTTCGCTTTTATAAGTGAGAATAGCCCAGTAGTTTTCCTGCTTGGCCTCCAGACAGATGCTTTTCACCGAGGGCGGGATGGTATAAATGTAATCCGTCACATCCTCGCTGAAGGCGGGAGAAAGGGTGCCGTAATTTTCCTCAAAGGTAAGGCCGGTGATTTCAGCGCTGGGGTTGTCCCAGTCGGAGCCGATGTCGGCCCCCCACTGGCAGGTGTATTGCCACTTGATGATATCGCCGTCCTCAACCCGGAATTCAGAAGCGCCCAGGTTGATAAACCAGTTGTTCCAGGTAATCATCCAGCCCGAGCCCCTGCCATTGGTAAATTCACCTAAAACCTTTACGTAAGTACCGTCTTTAAGAGTAAAATCTTCAATCAGCGCAAGATAAAAGCCGCTCTCAGTTGTGTTCCAGTGTGAATACCCGATGCCCAGCGCATCCAGCAAACGAATGGTGACGGCGGCTATGCTGTCCCCTGCGGCATATGGCACTTCAACGGGAGAGATGATGACACCCAACCCGCTGCCATAGTCGGATTTTGGATCGATGCGGTCTCCAAAATCTTCAAAGCTGACGATGACATAACCCGCAATCTCTCCGTCGCTTATATCGAATTTCAAGTTGGATGTATTTGTCGTTCCGCCGCCTGGAGTACTGCGGGTACCTGGAGCTTTGGCGCTGTTAAAGGTATTCAATGCGGTCCAAAGAGTTGTTTTGGCGAGGATTAATTCATCAACGCTGTTGCTGACCTTCATGGCCTCAGCCGCTGCAATGGCATTGCTGAAGATTGTGTACGCCGCCTGCGTCACCCAGTATTTTTTGGTGGCGATATCTTTGCCGTCAGCACTTATTTCCACCGACCCGAGTGCGGATTTGGACACATAAATAAGGGTCTGCAGTTCTGTCCGTGAGGTGTTCACATCGGTCACTGTCACTGTGGCCACATTGCTGGCAACAGTGGCGCTGCTGCCGTCAAGCGTGTTGGTGGCAATCACATAGTAATAAGTTATGCCGAGGCTGGCGGTGGCGGGAATATAGCTTGCGGCGGTCTCTCCGCTGATGGCGGTTCCGCCCTCAGCGCTGTTTGCGCTGTTGCTGTACCACTGGTAGGTTATGGTGCCGCCATCGCTGACGCTGGCAGACACCTCAAGTGCACCGGCGCTGGCATCGATAATATATACAACGGAGTCGGTGTTGAGATTGATGTCAAAGACCGGCGTCTCCGCAGCAGTTGATGGAACTGCTGTCACCGTCACGGTAGCGATGCTGCTGGTTGCGCTGGCGGTGCTGCCTTCCAGGGTATTGGTGGCAATCACATAGTAATAGGTCGTGCCGGGATCAGTGGTGGAAGGAATATAGCTTTCGGTGGTTGCGCCGCTGATCTCGCTTCCGCCGGAGCTGCTGTTTTCGCTGTTGCTGTACCACTGATAGCTGATGGCGCCGCCATCGTTTACGCTGGCAGACACCTCAAGGGCGTCTGCGGTATCGCCCACGGTGTAGCTGATCGGTTCGGTGCTCAGATCGGTGGTGAAGATCGGGGTCCCCGCCTCGGCTGGCGCACCTTCAACCGTGATCTTGCCGGCGATGAAGGTCACCGGGACCGGCTGGGGAACTTCATTGCAGAAATTACCGGGATCAGGCTCTCCGGGATGACCCGCTTTATCTTTAAGGCTCACAATAATCGGGTAGTCGCCGCCGCCGGTACCCTCCGCCACAGTGAAGTTCAGGGTGAACAATGAGCCGAGGCTGCTATTGTTTTCGGCTCCGTTGGAAGTTACAATTGCCGGCATTGAAGCGAGGTTTTTCACCAGGGGCGCCAGGACCACCGTGCCCTGGGTTATGCTGTTCAGGGTCAGCGCCGCATTGTCATAGGTGATTGCCAGGGTATAGCCGGCTATACCGGGATTGGCGGTTATATTTACCGGAATGTCCACCATCCGGTCGGCTCCTGTGGCCTCATAGGCCACCGTGGCACTGCCCGCCTCCACCACAGCCGTATCCGTTGCCAGGACGCTGCCGCCCAGGCCCGGAAACAGGGTGAGGATCATGGTCAGAGCCAGCAGCAGAGCCAGGGCTTTCTCTCTTTGCTTCCTGTTGCTCCAGTACTTCATTACTAAAACTCCCCTCCTGACTTTTCTGTTGGTTTTGTAATGGTTTTTACTATCGCCTGGCTGGTATCCATCCTCTCATGATATTCATGTTGGTTGATCCCAGCCGGCCTATAGTGTGATGACTTGTCACCTCCTCCGCAATAATCGGCTCCATGTGTACAAAAGCCCCGGCATCCATGAGAAGCCGGGGTTGATGAGGCAGAAGAATCCCGTCCCGATCAGACAGTTTTCAAACTTGCAGTTCACCTTTCCATGGAAGGCTTGCGGAATATCGTTAAGGCAGGTTTCCTGACTTGTGGGTCATCTCCGCTTTTCCCCTTCCCGGATATGCTCCAGTGGTCTGTTAAAAGCATTTCCCACTTACAGTGGCCCGGACCGCCCGGGATTCTCACCCGGTTCCCTTTTCAATCCGATCTT
>NZ_DIPG01000037.1:18005-18283 GCF_002426325.1 Syntrophomonas sp. UBA5494
GGTTCCCTTTTCAATCCGATCTTGTATCGAATTCACCTTAACGACAAGATGTTCTATTCTTTTCACAGGGCCTGGAGGGGTATCATTCACCCCTGAAAAATAAAAACGGAAACACTATTCTAAAATAGTGCCTCCGTTGTTCGGTCAGCATTTTGCTAGAATTCAATTCTTTTGCAGTTTTTGCCTTTTATGGAATTGGGAAAGACATACTTAACCGCAACCCGCATAAATTATACAACTATTAAATACATGCTATGCCAACATCTTCTTATTGTCAA
>NZ_DIPG01000037.1:18407-19288 GCF_002426325.1 Syntrophomonas sp. UBA5494
TGCCAACATCTTCTTATTGTCAATCGCTTCTGGCAAACCTGAAAATCTTTTCTTAAAACGCGATCCCTGCAAAGTAAACAAAAATGAATTCTCAGGGAGATCAATTCCGGGGTTTTTACCATAAAAAAGGCTCAAGCCTCAGCCAGTCACCAAAACCTGAGCCCTTATCATACACCAAATCTCTGACTTTCCCTGTAGATCTCTTTCCCGCCTGGCTATTTAACGATGTCCACTTTCCGTGCCGAGGGGTGCCACATGACATGTGCACCCAGGTTTTCAGCTACATAGCGGATCGGCACCAGAGTCCGCCCTTCCCTGATGGTGGCGGGCACATCCAACCCGGCAACCAGTTGATCCACCGGCAATTCCAAAACCTTGCCTCCCTGGGCAATAACCACAGTGCGGGTTGCCTCCACCCAGTCCACCTGGGCGCCCAGGCTTTCAGCCACAAATCTCAGGGGCACCATGGTGCGGCTGTTGATGATGGTGGCGGGCACATCCAGGTATTGCTCGGTTTCGTTTACTTTCACCGCTGTCAGGTCGATGCCCAGACTGATTTTAAGCAATCCTGTGGCTTTGACTACGCCGTAATAGCTGAAACTGTCGGTGTAGAAAGTGAAGTGCTTGGTCACCGGGTCATAAGCACCTCCCAGTTTGACTATCGTAATGTTGCCGGCCTCATCCTTCTCATACCTTACCGCACACAGTTCAGCCACATCCGCCTCAGTCAGTCCGGCTGCGGACAGGTCCACAGTGATCTTAATGGGTTCGTTGAAACTATCCATTTTTGTCCTACCGGGATTGCCGCTTGCGTCGATGGTAGTGACTTCCGCGGTGAATTCCATAATTTTTCCGCCGATATCAAAGATGCCGCTGCTTTC
>NZ_DIPG01000037.1:19404-26977 GCF_002426325.1 Syntrophomonas sp. UBA5494
TGGCCAGAATCTCCTCTTTTTGGGCAGGTTCCAGCTCTTTGACGGTAATTTCCACCTGGGCTTCCCCGGCGGAGGTCGACTGTTTGAACTGTTCCGTCAGCAGAGAGCCGGCGGGGAATTCCACCTGCACGCCTTTGTTCTCCAGAATCAGGGGTTTGCCTTCATTGACACTCTTGAGGGTATTCGGGGAGAGCAAGGCTTTCCCGTCGGTTTTGTTCTCCAGGCTGAGTTTGGCCTGGCCGGTTTGCGTCAAGGCATCCTGCAAGGCCTGGTCATCACTGGCACTCGGGTTTACGGGAGTGTTTCCCCCGCCTCCTCCCCCGCCCCCGCCTCCGCCGGGGCCGGCAGGGTCAGAGATGGTAATATCAAGGGGATTGGCGGTGGATGCATAAGTACCCAAACCGCTGCTCTTATTGACCTTGTAGTCTGTGCTCTCGATCCTGGTTGTACCGGCTTTTAAAGCTTCCAGTTTAAAAGTGCCCACGGTCAGAGAACTATTCTGTTGTAAACCGGAGCCGGTTAAATCGACCAGGCTCATGATCACTTTTTGATGAACATTGTCGCTCATGGTGCGTATCCCCGAGTCGACATCGGCAGCAGTCGAAATTGAACCATCAACCAGGGTGAAATATCCGCTGTTATACTTTATTTCATCCTGCATCGAGTATAAAAGATAGGGTGCGTTCTCATCGGTGCGTTCGAGCACCAATTGGACGGTGATCACATCTCCCACCCGGATGTTTGTCGCAGTGGAAGACAGCTTAAAAGAATAGGTCATATTCCTCGCATCCGCCGTCGCAGCAAGCACGGCCGGATTGATTGTCAAGGCTGCGGTTAAGATTATAAACAACAATAATTTTATTTTCTTCATCTTGTTTCCTCCTAATTGAAAATTTTAGTATAACTTGACGCTATATCATGCAGTATACCCTGCCATGGCATGAACCAGAGTCTGCGGCCTGAAAAGCTTAACCATCCCGTCCCCGCCGCAGGCTCTATGGGGTTTTGGCCTGTTGTTCATCAACTTTTCCAAAGGCCGGGAATACTATCATCCCCCTTTCCTCCCCGGCCTTCTCCCAGACTTCTTAAGCCTGCCTTCCGGCAGGCTTCGCTTCAGAAGCCTGTTCCTCGTTAATCCTGGGAAACTTTGCCCATTGGGTTTTACCGACCGGACTTCACCCGCCCGATGGACTCCGCTTACACTTCCTGGTTCTGCACCAGGCTGACGATGATCTGCACGTCAGTGGTGTCGGTAGAGCCGTCGCCGTTGACGTCGGCTGCCAGGCGCATCAACCGGGATACGTTGGCAAAGGCCGGGTCGGTCAGGTACACTCCCGTATACAGATCATAGACCAGCTGGGCGTCGATGATGTTCACCAGACCTGAAGGACTCTGGTTGACATTGCCGTCATAGTTGATCTCCGGCGCCGTGCCTTCAACACAGCTGATGCCGGCAAGAGCCGTCTCTTCATTCACCTCAGATGCCGCAAAGCATACAAATAACTCATATTTTTCGGAGTAATACATGTCCGTATCGTTGTACTGGTATTTGTGGCCTTCAGGCGGATTGGCTGCAAACTTCAATACTTTGAAGCCAGTAGGGGCCCCCTTGTAGTCGTCGAAGCCGATAAAGCTCACCGTGCCCTTAAGCTTTTGGGTGAGAGTCACGATAATATCTGCGGTCAAGGCGCTGCCGGGGATGGTGTAGATCCCTTCAATGGCGGTCAATATCACCGGGCTGCCGCTTCCTACCGTGTAGGCTACGCTGACGATCTCCTTGCCGGGATCGGGGGTGATGCTGAATACCACGTCGGCACCGTAGCTGGCTTGGCCTTCCTCAACTCCGGAGATAACTGTCGCCTGCTCGGGCAGGATGATGCTGACGTTGATATCCTGGGTGGCTGTGGCGGTATAGGCGGCATTGGCGGTGAAGGCTGTGGCTGCTATGCTTTCATAATCCACATTGCCGCTGCCGTCATTCCACAGGGGGCTGTCCAGTACATAGCCGGTATCCGCTGTGGCAACCGGTTCAACAAAAGCTGCGGTGTAGAAGTTGTCGGTGTACAGTCCGGGTACTCCATATTTGGTATAGGCGGTGGCACTGTCCATGCTCACATGGGCTCCCGCTGTGAAGCTCACGGTCAGGTTGTGCACATTGACGCTTACGTTGGCTCCAATTGCTGCTGCTTCAGGGTCGCTGGGATCGCCGCTGGCTCCCACCAAAGCTGAAATGACGGAAAATACCGCCTCATTGCTGCCTGCCGGGAGGTCGTGTCTTACCCGGAAGCTCAGGCTGCCCTGATTGCCGGTAGGGGTGCTGGAACCAACTCTGGTGATGACCAGCTTGCCTGCCGACGGGTTGTCGGTGACGGTGAAGCCGTTTCCTAAGCTGCTGCCGCTGTAGTTTACCCTGCTCTTGTCATAGCTGACTGTGGTCTGCAGAGCGGCGTAGCTGCTGATGCCCTCTGAACCATCTACCTTGAGATTAACGCTGACGGTTTCTCCGGGGTTCTTGTCGGTGTCGGCCGTGGATAGTCGCACAGTGTAGCCGTCGGGCTGCTCTGTCTCTACCTGCACAGTGATGGTGTAGGTTTCGGCAGGGACGAGTTCGGCATAATTGCCGGGATAAGGGCCGTTGTTCATGCTGGGCCATTCGGGGTCGCCGCACACCACGCTGATGACAGTTCCGTCACTGATGGGAATGGTGGCGGTGCGCTTATACTCAGTTCCCGAGCCCTGGGTGCCCAGATAGCTGCGCACCTGGAAGTTCTTGTTGGTAGCCGTGGGTGTGACGATAACGCCCTCGGTTCCCTCCGGCACTGTCAGGGTATAGGTATGGGTATCTTTGTCGAAGGTGGGAGACGGTGTCCCGATGCTGAAGGCGATGGCTTTAACCGTTTTATCGTTGTTGTCCCAGGTGCCGCCCAGGTCCACGCCCCAATTGGTGGTGTACATGATGCGGATCTCATCCCCGGCTTCCAGGGTACCCGCCGCCACTGTGACGCCGCCGAAGCCGGTGTGGGTAAACCAGTCGTTTAAGGTGCCCATCCAGCCGCCGCCCTGGCCGCCGGCGAATTCCCCCAGGCCGTTGATGGAGGAGATGTAGTTGTTTTCAGCGCCTACCTGAGTAGCCTCCACCGTATCCAGGGCCGCCACCACACAGCTCATCATGGTGCTCTCTTCATCGATATCCACCCAGGTATCCGCCAGGGCGCCGTCCCAGAGAGCGCCGGCGCTTTTCGGATAAGTGGTGTTCTCCACGATCACCCGCACCCGGCCCTCAACGACTGGGCCATCATACTGCCAACTTGCCGTCAGGGTCAACTCCGCGGGCATATCCGTGCTGTATTCGCTGTAGCTCTCTGCTCCTGAATACCAACCCAGGAAGGTATAGTTATCCCGGACCGGAATGGGGAAAACCTTATCCTCAGTATCGGCGTCATAATAGCGGGTGATGGAGGTCTGTCCTTCCACCCGGCCTCCGTTGGCGTTGAAGGTAATTTGGCTGCTGACGGAGGGCTCGCCGCTATCGGTCAGCGTCAGGTAATAGATAACAGGTTCCTTGGTGCCCTCTTGTACGATCACGCGGACCATGCCATGGGAGGGAGCTTTTGAAAAGGTCACGTTTTTAGTACGGCTGCTATTGATATAAACGTTGGATCCCTCGCCGGCGTCGACCGTCACGTTAAAGCCGCCGCTGACCTCCACATTATAGGAATAAACTCCGGCCTCTAAAGGGACCGCCTGCCCGTCAACGGTAATAGAACTGGGCGCAGAGGTTTTCCCGACGCTGCTTGGCCCACCCGCTGCCTGAACCATGTTAACCTCGGTTGATTTTTCGCCGATAGCGCCGTTAATAATATTGCTGGCGGTCTGCACCTTGATGTAGTGGATCCCGTCGGGGAAGCTGACCGGCTGGCCGGACTCGTCCACCGCCCAGGCCAGATCCATCATACCGTTTACGGTCCCGAGGTAGGGGTTTATGACCATGGTACTTATCTGGCCGACGTCGGCATACCCAAAATCTGGGAACATCGGCACAGTGTTGCCGTATTCGTTTTCCCCGCTCTGCGCCGACAACAGCACCCCGCTGAGGGTGATCGCGTTTTCCGAGCCCTCCGGCCAGGCAAACAGCGGATAATTCTTCTTGAGCGGATAGAAATAGTTGCTCAGGCTGGTCACGCCGTCCAACGTGCCCTGGGTTCTGCCGTTGGACGTTCTGGCATAGGTGATGGTTTTATACTGGGCGCAGTCGTCATAGTGGAGAGAACCAGCCAGGGCGTACCAGTTTTCGCCGTCCTCCGACACCCAGACCTGGCCCGGCTCCGCGAAGCCGCCCCCCCCGTCCACGGAATTGCCGGAAACGACAAATTCCACGCCATATGGACTGTTGGGATTGTCGTAGATGGCATTCCTGTAATAATAGGTGATGTACCCGGCGAAATTGCCGAGGGAGGTGGGGCCGCTGTACATCCCTTCTGCGGTCGTTCTAGCGCTTCCTATCAGCGAGGAAACACCGTTGAGCCCGTAGGGCAGTTGGACCTCTCCAATATAGAACATGCCGTTCGTATACTGGGAATTGATGCAGAGGTAGTCGGTGACGGCGTCCGGCATCCCGCTGTATAACTGGCTGTGGCAGGTGACGATGTAGGTGGTGGTCTGATCACCCAAGCTGAGAACGATGGTGTTGGCAGTGCCTGTCGTACCGCCAGAGGTGTTCAGGGACAGGGAGCACTTGTCCCCCGCTGTGACCGTCTGTGGGTCGCCGTTGACCGTAACGCTGACGCCGGCGGGAACGGTAATATCCATCAAACCATAGGCCTTGCCGTAGAGGACCACGACGTGGGCGTCATGCTCATCATAGAGGGGCTGCTCCATGATAAACTGGCCGTTTTTCATCTCCGCTTTGATGATGACCGGGGCGGAGGAAACGCTGATTTCCTGCTCAACACTATATCCCCCGTAGGAAATGATCACCTTGTCGTCTGCCAGCGTCAGCGGGTCGGAGGGGGATACGGCATAGCCGCGCACCTCCTTTTCGCTCCCGTCCTGCAGTTGCGCCATGACCACCATGCCCGCGGGATCGAAGCTCTCTCCGTACAGATAGGCCGTCCTGTCGGGGGGCGTGGCGATGGAGAGGCTCTCCACCGTCTCCGGGGCGGGATCCTCATAGGCCACGGTGAAGTTGAGGGTGAACCTCATTCCGCCTTTGTTTAAGTCTGCATTGCCATTGCTTGTATAGAGAAACACTTCGATGGAAGCGCCTTCATTGGTAAGCGTTGCCGAATATTCGGTATGATTCAGTTTCAGATCGTCCCTGATTTTTTTTAAACCTGCCGCTCCCCCCGGCGGCACCCATTCACTGTCTGACGCTCTGGAACTGCATTTCGAAAGGCCCGGAAACGCCATGTCGCTCGTTACCACCCGGTCTTCAAAATCAAAGGCGGCCGTGATGGTATCGCCTGTCCTGGACGCAGAGCTGAGTACAATATCGTAGGTGTAATCATACATTTGCGAACCGGATTCCAACGCCCATGTGCCCTCGGCGCCCACCACGTCACCGCCGTCAATTGTGATCTTGTTCAGACTGGCGCCGTTATCATAGCTCAGATCCAGCGGGATGTCCCGGGGCTCCCCGGAGTCCCAGCCCGGTACCTCCATGACGGTGATCATCGTCAGGGGCGTGGTGGTGACCGAGATATGGCTGGGCGTATTCCCCTCCTCCAGCGTGTTGGTAATAACGAGAAAATAATACGCCGTCCCGACGTGTGCGGTGGTGGGCATATAGACCGGCGAGTTGGCGCCCGGCTGCGCTATGCCTTCCTCCACGCTGTTTGCCGCGGATGCATACCACTGATAGGTCACGGCGCCGACCCCGGCGGACCCTGGATTGAGATTGGTGATGGTGTATTGCAGGGCCACGGCATTGCTGCCGCGCGCGTAGGTCGCGCTTTTGGGGAGACTAGTGGCGCCTGTGTTATACCCCGGCTTTCTGGCGATGGTATAGACGTCCAGGCCCTCCGTATAGGAATCGGACAGGAGCAGGTAGTGTACCTGCGATTGATGAATTAGCTTGATAACATAGAGATCTGTTCCGAACATGGAACGCCACTCGGGAGTTGTTTCCGGCGCATAGGCATATCCCGACAGGTTCAGTGTCTGATGATACCGTCCGCTTGAACTGCCGCTGGACGGTATTGACGTTTGCCCGTTGATATTTTGCTTTGTGACGGAATTCAAAAGTTGCTGGTCTGTTGAAGAGAATTGGGCCTGGCCGCAAAAGGGCAAGATGAACGCCGGGCCGTCCGGAAAATCCGCGGCGATGCTTGCCGGCGCGAGGAGCGGGGTAAATTCTTCAATCACACCATAGTTAAAATCCAGTCCGAAAAGCGGATCACTGGCCGCCACCGTCAGCGTCACGGTATAGCTTTCTGAAGTTGCTTTGCCGTCGCTGGCAGTGAACACCAGGGTATGCTCACCCGTTGCCGCGGGAATATAGCTGTAGCTGGCGGCGGCGGCGACCGCAGGCAGGCCGTCGATGCTCACCTGATAGGTGAGGGGATCGCCGTCGGCGTCCTCAAATACCGTCGTCAGGTCCAGGGTATAGGCGGTATTGATCTGCACTGCAGCCTCCGCCGCAGAGGGTACGCCGCTCTTCAGAACGGGGGCGCTGTTGCCGGGCGTGCCCTCTATCACCGTCACTGCAGCGATATTACTGGTCGCTACGGCAGTGCTGCCTTCCAGGGTGTTGGTGGCAATCACATAGTAATATGTCGTGCCGAGGCTGTCTGTGGCAGGAATATAGCCAGCGGTGATCGCTCCGCTGATCGCGGTTCCGCCTTCAGTACTGTTGGTGGTGTTGCTGTACCACTGGTAGGTGATGGTGCCGCTATCGCTTACGGTGGCTTCCACCTCAAGTGCAGCTGCGGTATCGCCAATAGTATAAGCAACGGGGTCGGTACTCAGATTGATGTCAAATATGGGCTTCTGCGCCGCGCCGGGTTCTGCTTCCGCCACCGTCACTGCGGCAACGTTGCTGGCAGCACTGGCGGTGCTTTCGCCCAAGGTGTTGGTGGCAATCACATAGTAATAAGTGGTGCCGAGGCTATTTGTCTCAGGGACATAGCTGGCGGCGGTCTCTCCGCTGAGTTCCGTCCCGTCTACAGTGCTGTTTTCGCTGTTGCTGTACCACTGATAGCTGATGGTGCCACCGTCGCTTACAGTGGCTTCCACCGTAAGGGCGGCTGCCGCTTGCCCCACGGTATAGCTGACCGGTTCAGTGCTCAGATCGGTGGTGAAGATCGGGGGCCCCGCCTCAGCTGGTGCACCTTCAACCGTGATCTTGCCGGAGATGAAAGTTACCGGGACCGGCTGTGGCACATCATTGCAGAAATTGCCTGCCTGGCCCTCGCTAAGGTCTACCTCAATCGGGTAATCACCGCCAGCGGCGCCATCCGCCACGGTGAAGTTCAGGGTGAACAATGAGCCGATGCTGCTATTGTTTTCGGCTCCGTTGGAAGTTACAATTGCCGGCATTGAAGCGAGGTTTTTCACCAGGGGCGCCAGGACCACC
>NZ_DIPG01000037.1:27243-28125 GCF_002426325.1 Syntrophomonas sp. UBA5494
AACAGGGTGAGGATCATGGTCAGGGCCAGCAGCAGAGCCAGGGCTTTCTCTCTGTGCTTCCTGTTGCTCCAGTACTTCATTACTTGATCTCCTCTCCTTTTTATTGCTTTGTATTGGGTCTAACCGTTGCTTGCTGATACTTAGAAGTGAATGTTTGTGTTCATAGAGTTTCATCGGCAACATCGGTACATCCCCCTGGGCAGGCACCATGACCGCAGCCTGTCTGCTCTACAAATGGGCCTGGGGCGGCCTGGACAGGATGGCCCAAACCATCCTGTCCCCCGCCGCAGGATTTATCTATAGAAGGAGGTAGATTAATCAGGCTTTACCTGTCCCCAGGGCCGGGTGTTTCTTCTCCCCCCTTTCGCACCCGCCTCACCTTGCCTTCTTCAGGCTGCCTTCCCGGCAGTCTTAGCTTCAGAAGCCTTGTTTTCGTCATGCCTTTTAAACTCTTCCAATGAACTCGGATTATACTTCCTGGTTCTGTACCAGACTGACGATGATCTGCACGTCAGTGGTATCGGTAGAGCCGTCGCCGTTGATGTCGGCTGCCAAGCGCATCACCGGGGATATGATCTCAAAAGCCGGGTCAGTCAGATAGACTCCGGTATACAGGTCATAGACCAGCTGGGCATCGATGATGTTCACCAGGCCTGCTCCGCTCTGATTGACATTGCCGTCATAGTTGATCTCCGGCGCCATGCCTTCAATGCAGGTGGTGCCGGCAAGGGCTGTCTCTTCATCCACATCCGCTGCAATAAAGCACACAAACATCTGGTATTTTTCGGAGTAATACATGTCCGTATCGTTGTACTGGTATTTGTAGCCTTCAGGTGGATTGGCTGCAAACTTCAATACTTTGAAACCGGTAGGGGCTCCCTT
>NZ_DIPG01000068.1:0-173 GCF_002426325.1 Syntrophomonas sp. UBA5494
TCTATGGAATGAGAATCCCTACCAAAGGATAGCAAAGGGAGATGAAAGGCAATGAACATTATTCTTTTGGGACCTCCTGGGGCCGGGAAAGGAACCCAGGCGGAAAAGCTGGTCAAACAATTTGATATATCGCACATCTCCACCGGGGATATGTTCCGGGCGGCCATCAAGCA
>NZ_DIPG01000068.1:265-885 GCF_002426325.1 Syntrophomonas sp. UBA5494
TTCCGGGCGGCCATCAAGCAGGGCAGCGAACTGGGACTAGAGGCTAAAGCGGTGATGGATGCGGGACAGCTGGTGCCTGACGAACTGACTATCGCCATCGTCAGGGAACGCCTGGCTGAGCCCGACTGCGAAAGAGGCTTTCTGTTAGATGGCTTTCCCCGTACCGTTCCTCAGGCAGATGCCTTAGAGCAGATACTTGCGGGCTTAAACCGCAGTCTTGATGCAGTGATCAACATCGAAGTGCCGGATGATGTTCTGATGCCGCGCATGACCGGGCGCAGGATCTGCAAGCAATGCGGAGCCACCTATCACACCCGGTTCAATCCGCCTAAAGAATCCGGGAAATGTGATCAGTGCGGCGGGGAGCTATACCAGCGCAGCGATGACAGCGAAGAAACCGTGAACAACCGCCTGGCTGTGTATGCTCGGCAGACCGAGCCTCTGGTGGCGTACTATCTCCACCGGGGGTCGTTAAAGACTATCAATGGCAACCAAAGCTTGCAGCGAGTTTTTGCTGACATCTGCGGCGGCTTGAATGGTAAAAAAGCAGATTACTGCTAAGCCTAAGACCAAGCCCCCCATAAGGTAAATACTTAAATGTTTCAGCAGGCTGCTATCCA
>NZ_DIPG01000068.1:980-14485 GCF_002426325.1 Syntrophomonas sp. UBA5494
AGGCTGCTATCCACAGGATAGCAGCCACTTTCCATGACAGCAATGATATTGACAAGGCTGGGGTGGGAGGCGTATATTTGTGAGGCTTGAAATGCCTTTAAAGAGATATTTACTTAATACGTTTTGGAAAACAGGAAAAAGTATTCAAGCACTCCATAAGAAGGGACCAAACAAGAATGATTGAAGAAGTACTTCCTAATCTTTATCGAATCGAAATACCTTTGCCCAACAATCCGCTCAGGGTGCTCAATTCATACTTTATCCGCGGCAAAGAAAGAAATCTGTTGATAGATACCGGCTTTAACCTGGATGTCTGCTGGGTGGCAATGGCTCAAGCCTTAACGGAATTAGGCGTCAGTATGGATGATACCGACCTGTTCATCACCCATTACCATTCTGATCATATTGGTTTGATCGGATACCTGTCTACGCCCACCAACACCGTGTGGATGAGCGAATCTGATGCCCAGATGGTTAATGCCAATTATAAGGCGAACATTTTTCACACCAGGAATGTAAACCATCTGTATCACAGCGGTCTGTTGGCGGATGGCACTCCCAACCTCCCGGAGGAGGAAGCCGTGGTAAAATACGCCAGTACCGGATTGGTGAAATTTACTATGCTGCATGAAGGAGACCGCATTGATGTCGGCGGATACCACTTTCAATGCCTGGAGACACCAGGACACACCCAGGGGCACATGTGCCTTTATGAACCCGATCAAAAAATCCTCATTTCGGGGGATCACGTTTTGGCAAAAATCACTCCTAATATTGGCTTGTGGGTTTTGGACCGCGATGCATTGAAAGAGTATCTGCTTAGTCTGGAAAAAATCGCGGCTTTGGATGTCCATCTGGTACTGCCGGCTCACCGGGTTTTAATCTATGACCTTCGGGGTCGGGTTGAAGAAATTAAACAACATCATGTCCGGCGTATTGAGGATATCCTGGGTATTGTGGGAAGCCAAAAAATGAGCGCCGCACAAGTTGCCAAAAGAATGAGATGGGACTTATCCTACCGGCGTTGGGATGATTTCCCCATAAACCAGAAAATACATGCCGCCGCCGAGGCTATGGCTCATCTCCATTACCTGGTGTTAAAGGGTCAAGTGAGGATGAGCTTTGAAGAAGGCATCTATTATTTCCGTAAGGAGCAATGCTAGCCTGCTTGCTCTCAATATGTAAATTTCTTTCCGCCTCAACAGCATTGAATGGCAGCACAACCGCCGGACCGTCTTTACTTCTCTATTGTCCGGATAGCTGCCTTTTTAATCATGATAAAAACCTCCCGGCAGTTTTATTCGTAAACCGCCGGGAGGTTTTTGCAATCGGCTGCTACAAAGTTTGACAGCCGGTAGAGTGCCTTTTTACGAGACGGCAAGATACTGCTGGCAACTCCGCTTCCATCAACCCGCTCTTGAAGGGAGGACAACTGTGGCCGTTCCGGGTGTGGTCGGTTTGCCGGTTTCATCTTCAACCCATATTTCACATTCCACCAAATGTTCACCGTTTTCCACGCTTTTGTTTACCACCTTGCCCTTGCACCAGTGAGTGACTTTGTCTTCTGCAGGTTCCGAGATAGATTTCATATTGATAGGGTAATCCATGCCGCGGAACTGACAGGAAAACTTCTTCAACCATCCCTCCTCGCCGATCCAATCCGTTAACAATTGAACCAGCCAGGCACGCTTAAGCTGCCCGTGAACTATCGGTCTTCCTATACCCTGCGATTCTGCAAAAGGAAGATCAAAATGAAGCGGGTTAAAATCCGCCGAAGCGGCAGCCCATTTCACCAGCATTAATGTTGTAGCGGTTTTCGCCAAAGCGGGCAGCTCGGAACCAACTTCTACGTCTTCCCAATATAAAAGATTTCTGGCCATAAATCTCACCTTCCATTTAAGTTCTGCTCAAGAAAGAGGTTTGACGAGCAATCGCTACCAAGGCTCCAAACTGGTTATAATATGAAGTCTTATTTACACAGACGATGCGTGTTCCAGCCTTGGTTTCTTGACCAGTGACACTTTCGATTTCCAGGGAAGCGGTCAGGGTATCTCCTGCCCGGATGGGACTGATAAATTCATACTCTATTCCGGCATCCAAAAAGCGGATATAGCCTTCAACTGCCAGGGCTTTCATAAACTCATTCCTCAGCTCCGTCATTAAGACAAAAGTGCCCTTCCATTTTAAAGGCCAGCCAAAAAAGCCTGGCGGAGCCACGATTGAACCGTAACGGCTATTTCTGCCATACTCCTCATCCCAGAAAAGACCGTTTTCGTCCCCGACAGCATCGGCATATTTCTTTATTGCCCCTTTTTCCACTTCCAGAATCATAGGCGTTGCTACTTTGCCTTGGAACTTCATAGCTACTTCCGGAATCATGACCATCCCTCCTCGTAATTATTAAATAAGCATTAATTGTTAACAATCCCTTTATATCCGGACGATAATTTGTATCTGCTTATGCTTCTACAACCTGCGTCCATTCTCTCTAGCCAAGCTCCCTTTCTTTGTATTGCAATTATTATGCCATCACGATCTAGCATTGCTTTCCGTAAAAAGACTATCCTGGTTCAGCTTACTTATAGTTTTGCTTCGGTGATAGTTAGTTGGGCTGAAAATTAACCACCGGGCGATGTATCTTAAATCGGACAACTTCCAAAATATCGGACGTTTTGTTTGGAAATTGCATTTCATAACCGTATCCCGGTCAATACTTAGATCAATATCTTGACATGGTTCTCTACATTCAGGCATAAACCGGACTGTTGCGCTATAGGAACCTTGGTCGGATTATCACTTGCTATGCCTTTTTAACTAAAGCCAAACTTCATCTTCCCCATCGGTTTCCACCGCCTGGCGAAATCTCCAGGCGCCCCTCGCCCGGGCCAAAACCGATGGCTTCAAACCGGGCTGGATCGAAGTCGTCCTTCTTCATGATTCGGCCGGGTAAAATTAAGCCCAGAAGAACAGAAGGAATATTAAGGATAAATATATTCTTCCTAAATGGCCAACAGCTTATGAAGCAGGGCATAGCGCCCTATTTTATTTCTTCTTTTTGCTGAGATCCGGCTAATCACCCGGAATAGCCCTTAACCGGACGGGTTGGCCCGGGCCTGTGGTTCTCTCCTGCCGAGTTGGCATACAAATTGCAATATTGTCGGTCAAATATTAACCAGTAGTCCTAAATGGAGGTGAAGATAGAGGTAGACGTTGTGACCATCAAAGCTTATGCGGTAGTCACAAGTAAAGTCTTGCTTAACCTTTTTGGTGAGCTTTTAGATTATTAGTTTATATTTTGCAAATAATTCAGGAATTTACGGAGGTGAAGCACTTGTCCATTGTAACTTTTGAACAGAAAGAGAAAGTAGGAATTATTGAAATCAATTATCCTACAACTTTAAATAGTCTTTGTTTGCCGGTCAGGGTTGCCTTGATCGATAAATTGCACCAAGCAAATGAAAGCGATGTTAATGTGATTGTTATTAAGGGAACAGAACGCAGTTTCTCTACCGGCGGAGATCTTGCCGAACTAGGAGCGCTGAAAACCCCCATCGAAGGCAATGAGTATATTGAAGAAGTTGCCCAGATAATGCAATTCATTGACGGATTGAGCAAAGTAACCATTGCTTTAGTTGAAGGTTACGCTATGGGAGCCGGGCTGAGCCTGGCAACTGCCTGTGACCTGATTTACGCGGGAGAAAAGGCAAAATTTTCGATGGCTTTCCTAAAGGTTGGATTAGTGCCGGATTGCGGTGTCAGTTACCTCTTAACCAGACTGGTTGGCCTCCAGAAGGCCAAAGAACTGACTTTAACCGGAAGAATAATAGATGCCGCCGAGGCACTTCGCATAGGTCTGGTTAATAATGTATTCCCTGCGGACAAGGTCGTTGAAGAAACCATGGCAATTGCTGATGAATTAGCTAAAAATGCTCCGAAAGCCATGGCCTTGGCTAAAGTGAATCTAGAGCTAGCAGGACAATTAGGCCTTGACGGTACCATAATTGCGGAAGCCAGGACTCAGGGGCTGTGTATATTCGGGAGCGAGCATATTGAAGGAAGAAAGGCATTTTTCGAGAAACGTAAACCTTCTGAAACTTCACAGCACAAAACTATGAATAAAGCCGTTATATAGCTGGGTTAGGGTTTTAGAGTTGATTAATACCTAATTAATACATGGATTATATCATTGTCAGTATGGTCAGTATGATTGATACGTCCTGTAAGTGGCAATATAGCATGGGAAACGGTTATGAAAGATAAAATTCCCGGAAAATTGAAGGGAGTGGTTGACAGGGTTTTAACTGTACTTGATTTTGCCGGGCGTTGTTTGGATTAAGGCTGACCACGAATATCGGGGATATATGCTAGAACACATATTATTTTTAGATAACCCGGTTGAGATCGATAGTATCGTTGGAATTTGCCATGAGCGGAGGACGAAAATATTCATAGTATCGGAAAGGATGAAATAAATGGGTTCAAATTTTGCGTATAAAAACACCAGAGATCTAGAATTCATACTTGAAGAGTGGCTGCCTATCGAAGATATTTTTGCTTGCGAGAAGTACAGCGCTTATACCAAAGACGAAATCAAGCCGCTCTTAAATACGGCTCGCAAAATGGCTAAAGAGGCTTTGGAGCCTGCTTATGAAGATGCTGACAAAAACCCGGCCAAACTGGTTGACGGCAAAGTAATCGTACCGCCTTCCTATCAGGCTCTGTGGGACATGATACAGGCCAATGGCTGGGGCAATTCCAATGCGGACCCCGATCCGGAAGCCGTAACCTTGCCGGAAACCCTGTACTCGGCCTGCCGTGAGATGTTCCAGGCCGCCAACTGCGATTTTCAGATGTATTTTTCCCTGTCCTCCAAGGTAACCGATATAATTGCCCGCTTTGGCAGTGAGAGAACCAAAAAGATATTCCTGCCCAATCTTCTGACTGGAAAATGGAGCGGAGGTATGGGCCTGTCCGAACCCGGCGCCGGATCCGATGTCGGCGATTTGCTGACCAGGGCTTATCCGACCGATGACCCGGACATCTATAAATTAAAAGGTCAAAAAATATTCATTTCCTGCGCCGGCCACCCCTTGACTGAGAATAATATCATAATGTGTCTGGCCAGAGTGGAAGGCGCACTGCCCGGTACACCCGGTGTTTCCTTGTTTATGCTGCCGGAAATCTGGGTTAATGAAGACGGCACTATGGAGCCCAATGATTTTGCGGTAACTTCGGTGGAACATAAAATGGGTCTGCATGGTCAGCCTACCTGCGCTTTAAGCTATGGCGACAATGACGGCTGCCGGGGCTGGAGAGTGGGCATCGACCCGCTGCAGAACGGCGGCAGAGGCGACGGCATGAAGATCATATTCAATCTGGTCAATTCATCCCGCCTGGGCAACGGCCTGTGGTCCACCGCCTTATCAGCCAATGCCACCTATAATGCCAGGGATTATGCGGCGGAGAGGGTTCAGGGCTACAACAGCAAAGGCGAACGGGTTCGCATCATTGAACATGCCGACATCAGAAGGAAACTTTTGAACGGCAAGGCCATAGCTGAAGCCGGCCGCGCTCTGGTTTACAAAGGCAATTACTTTGTGGATATCAGTAAACATCATGCCGATCCCGAAGTCAGGAAAGCCGCGGCTGACAATCTGGCCATACTGGTTCCGCTGGCCAAAGCATATTGCACTGACGAGGTTTGGAATGTAGCTGCCGATGCTATTCAGGTTTATGGCGGGTATGGCTACAGTGAAGAATACCCGGTGGCTCACATTGCCAGAGACTGCAAAATCACCAGCATACTTGAGGGTACCAATTACATTCAGTCCTGGGATTTGATCTCCCGGAAGATGACTATGGGCAAGGGGGTGCCATTCCAGAAAGCCCTCGACGAAATAGCTGCCTTTATCGAAAACAACCAATCATCACAAGTATTTGCCCGCGAATTTGCCATCATGGACGAAGCCTATAAGGCCTATCGCGGTATTGTGGAAAAAGTCAAAGAGTGGCAAACCGACCTGGAAAAGAATCAGGACACCCTTTCCTTCTATGCTTGCAAGATTCTGACCGCAACCGCACAGTTGTTTGCCGGGCGCCTATTGCTCGACCAGGCTCTGCTGGCTGCTAAGAAAGCTAAAGAAAATGGCCAAGACCATTATGATTACAATTACTACAACGGTAAAGTGGTGGCAACCAGGTACTATGTAAAGAATATCGTACCCGCAATCATCAGTACTGCCAGCATGATTGTGAGTTCAGACTCCACCGAAGTGGATTTCGATAACGCCATATTCGACTATTAAGGAGTCAGGTTTGCCTCCGGCGTGGAAGATATTGAAGCTTATATTAACAACTATAAAATGAAGCCAAGATTTTAACTTCGAACCCAGAAAGGAGACGGTAAAATGCAAAAACAAGTCCCTATTGATGCTGACCTTTTTACATGGCCGGCCGCTGAACCCAAGTTGAAGGCGAATGAGTGTAATGATTGCGGCAATGTTATTTTTCCGATAAATACCGCTTGCCCCAAGTGCGGCGGCACGAGTCTGAAAGACATTGAACTGAAAACCAAGGGAACCCTGTGGACCTGGACTTCACAGAATTATTGGACCAAAGGCCTTAACGACTACAAAGATCCCAAGGATTTTAAAGAGTACTTTATAGGCTATGTTGAATTGCCGGGTCAGGTAAGAGTGGAGTCACGTCTGCTGGTCAATGATGCATCCGAATTAAAAATTGGAATGGATATGGAGATGGTAATAGTGCCCTTCCGGGTTGAGCCGGATGGAACTGAAACCATGATCTATGCTTTCAAACCTGTGTAAAGACCGTCTGCTGCAGTCATTGAGCCAGTTTGTGATTGAAAAGGATCAATAATACACATGTGAAACAAGCATATGTTTAAGGGAGGTAAATGATTTGGAAGGTGTAGCAGTTATAGGCATAGCCCAACACCCATTTGGAAGATTTGGAGATAAAACCGCTTTAGATATGGGCCTTGAATCGATTCGGGAAGCATTGCAGGATGCCGGCATTGAATGGAAAGATGTTCAGTATGCAGCCGGCGGCACCAGGGACGGCGGCAGAGCCGATCAACTGTGCGGCAAGCTCGGACCCAACGGAGTGCCCTTTAACAACTTATATAACGGATGCGCAACCGGCGGCAGCTCTTTGGGAGCAGCCTGTATGGCAATCAAATCGGGAATAGCTGATATAGCCCTGGCGGTTGGATTTGACAAGCATCCCAGAGGAATGTTCTTAACCACGGTTCAGGACTATGGTTTGAAACAATGGTATCAAGATGTTGGTTTTCTGGCTACAGTGCAATTTTTCGCCATGAAGGCCCAACGCTATATGCATGACTATGATATCACAGAAGACAGCCTCATTCGCGTCGCGGAGAAAAACTATCACAATGGAACTCTCAACCCCAAAGCCTGGCGCCGTGACGGCCTGAATTACGAGGCTATCAAAAACTCAACCATGCTGTCGAATCCCCTGCGCCAGTACATGCTATGTTCGCCGGGAGAAGGGGCGGCTGCGGTAGTGCTCTGTAAAGCAAGCATAGCCAAACGATATACCAGCAAGCCGATTTATATCAAAGGTATTGCCCTGCGTACCAGAGCCTTTGGATCTCTGGAAGTGTTTACCCCCGCGAAGCCTTTGGAAGATGCCCCCACACCTGTAGTACTGGCCTCTCAGGCAGCCTATGAAATGGCGGGCATCGGCCCTGATGAAATAGAAGTGGCTCAGCTCCAGGATACCGAGTCTGCCCATGAGATCATGCATATGGCTGAAACCGGCCTTTGCAAAGACGGGGAGCAGACCAAAATGATCCAGGATGGTGAAACCAAAATTACCGGCCGCTTGCCGATAAACACCGATGGTGGACTTATTGCCAACGGTGAGCCCATTGGCGCCTCTGCCTTAAGACAGGTATATGAGGTTTGCCTGCAGATGCGCGGCGAAGCCGGTCTTCATCAGATGCCCAAGCAGCCCAAGACTGCCTTAACTCAGGTTTACGGCGCGCCTGGTATCAGCAATGTTGTAATTCTATCGCGGTAAAGTCAAGACAAGTGTCATGACTGATGATATGCCGGCAAAGTAAGCCGGACAGGCTTGAACATACCCGATATGGGGCCGTATCGCCGGCCAGTCAAAATCATGAAATTCCGTACCGCTATTTAGGTAGCGGTACGGAATTTTTTTGGAGACGGGTACAAGCTAAGAACACAGGGTACAGACCTTGAAAATCATGGCGGATGCGATGGCTGAAAATTCGTCCGGTATGGCGTACAGTGTCCGAACGGCTGCTCCATGAGACAGCAGATATGGCCCGCGGAATTTCTAAATTACATCCCGGACTATCTCCATCCCGCCTTAAAGAGCTGGCGGCAATAATAATTCTCAAGCAACCCGGCTGTCATTCAGCGCCAAATGCAGGTTTTTGCCTAAATATGCCCCCGGGCTGAGCGTGTTGAAAAACATGGTATGAATATTGCATTAATACGTGAATATATGGTTTGTTCCATGCTCACGGCAGCCTCAAAAGCAATTAGATGATATGTGAAGGGTGATGCACTTCATTTAACGGGGGGTGTTTTTAGGTTTAATTATTTATGACATACATGAATATTGAACATCCGCTTTATTTCTGTACTCAACTCAAAATAAAAATAATGCTGTAATTATTCAGGCAAGGAGGAAACAAGATGGCAATTAGAACTGCTGAAGAATACATGGAAAGTCTTAAAGATGAAAGAGTAGTATATTTTGACGGCAAAAAGTATAATGGCACGACTATGTTTGAGGACCCGATTCTCAAGTCCGGTATAGAACTCTGTGCTATGGATTACAGGGTGGCGCAGATGCCCGAATACTATGATCTGTTTAACGAAATAGATGATGATGGCACACCTTATGCCTTTACTTTTAAGCCCCCCACCTCTTCAGAAGACTTGATGAGAAGAGCTGAACTGATCAAGACTCTTTCCCGCGTCTGTGTCGGACTGCCGGGCGGAGCTAAATTCGCCGGGGTTGATTCACTGCATGCCTTGACATCTGTCAGCCATAGAATCGATGCTGAACTGGGCACCAATTACTCGGAGCGCGTGGAACTATTCAGAAAATCCTTGAAAGCCAATGACTCATCACTGGTTATGTGCATGACCGACGTAAAAGGTGATCGTCATTTAAGACCTCACCAACAGTCCAATCCGGACTCTTACGTTCACATCGTGGAGGAAAGGCCGGACGGAATCGTGGTAAGCGGAGCCAAGAATCATATCACTTATGCCCCGTTTACCAATGAGCTGGTGGTTCTGCCCTGCCGCAACATGACGGAAAAAGATAAAGCTTATGCGGTGGCCTTTGCCATTTCGCCTGGCACCAAAGGCATCAAACTGATTCAGGCCAAGCATGACGCCACCAATTTAGACTTGATTGAACACCCCATTTATGGGAGCCGTTATGGAGCCGACGCCATCGTTGTATTTGACAACGTATTCATTCCCATGGAAAGAGTATTCCTGAAAGGCGAATACGAATATGCCATTGAATATACCGCCATGTTTACCAACTTCCACAGACTGAGCGGCGACTCTTATAAGATTGCGGACTTGGAAATCATATTGGGAACCGCCAAATTGCTGTCTGAATATATGGGGCTGGAAAATGCCTCTCATATTAAAGACAAGCTGTCCTGGCTGTCATTCTATGCCGAGACTTCTCAAGCTTTGGGCCATTGTGCCGGCCAGAACCCTATTCGCGATGAATATTCCGGAATGGTATATCCGAACCCGATGTATTCAAATTGCACCAAGTTCTTCTTTGCCGACAACTATCATGCGGCTATAAAAATACTGCATGACATTGCCGGAGGGATTCTTTCCACAATCCCGTCACCGAAAGACCTCTACAATTCTGAAACCAGAGGGTTGCTGGATAAATACATGGCCGGAAAAGCTGGAAGTTCCGGTATAGCCCGAATGAAAGCATTATACCTGGCCCGGGAATTGACAGACGGCTTCCGGGTGAGCGGAACCATCCATGCCGAAGGCTCATTATATGCCCAGAAATTGATGTTCTACGCCCTGGCCGATTGGGAAGGCCATAAAGCAGCAGCCCGGAGATGCGCTCATATTACCGAAGACGGCCCGATCCGTGAAGACTTTGCAAGTCTGCCCAAATTCCCGGTTTGGAACGACGTTAAGATCTAAGTACATTTAATTATTACTGGAAGGGAATATGACGTGGTCATATTCCCTTCTGGGACTGATGCTTGTTAGTAATTTCTCAAGCAATGCCGGATCGAAATGATTGTTTTATACCCATAAAAAGGGGTGGCGGGCTAAATTTCAGACCGGCCACGAATGGTCTGAGTATTAGGGATAAATCCCGGTATTATCAGGTTTATAGGTATCCTAAAAACCTAAATATTATAAACAAGGAGTCTGAAAGAAATATGATAGGTATTAAATCATTTGGTGCTTATATTCCCCGTTACCGCATGAACCGCAAAGTTATCGCCCAGGCGATAGGATGGTTTAGCCCGGTTGGCGGTAAAGGCGAAAGATCTGTAGCCAACTTCGATGAAGATGCCATTACTATGGCTGTGGCTGCCGGTATGGATTGCATGGGCAATCTGGACAAAACCGATATTGATGCTTTATACCTGGCTTCAAGCACCTTGCCTTATAAGGAAAGACAAAACGCAGGTATTGTTTCCACAGCCCTGGGGCTGGGCGATGCTGTCCGTACTGCCGATGTTGCCGGCGCGCTTAAGTCTGGAACCGCAGCTCTTATCGCCGCCCTGGATGCAGTGAAGGCACAGAGCGCAAAAGAGGCCCTGGTCACTGCTTCCGATATGCGCCTGGGCAAGCCGGCCAGCCCTGAAGAATCAGCTTTTGGCGATGGCTCAGCAGCCTTCCTGGTGAGTGACAAAGACGTTGTGGCTTCCTTTGAAGGCTCTTATTCCGTAAGTTATGACTTTGTGGATATCCGCCGCGATGAAAAAGACCGCTTTGGCAAGACCTGGGAACCGAGATGGGTCCGGGATGAGGGCTATTTTAAAATGATCCCCGAAGTTATCTCGGGTCTGCTTAAAAAGTATAATCTTGATATCAAAGACTTCAGCAAAGTTATTTACCCCTGCCCCAACAGCCGGGATGTAGCCGCAATGGCCAAGAAGCTGGGTATGGATCCAAGTCAAATAGCCGATGATCTGCAGGCCGTCGTAGGCAGCACCGGTTCTGCTTATTCGCTGATGATGTTTGTCAATGTTCTGCAGGAAGCCAAACCGGGCGATAAGATATTGGTGGCCAGCTTCGGGAACGGCTGTGATGCACTGTATTTCCAGGTTACCGACAAAATCAACGACATCAAACATGTTAAAGGGGTAAAAGGCTACCTCAATATCAAAGCCGATTTGACCAACTATATTCAATACCTGGTATTCCGTGATATTTTGCCGGTGGAAACAGGCATTCGCGGTGAGCATGTTCCTCCCACCCAGTTATCGCAGACTTGGCGGTTGCGCGACTCCATTTTAAGTTTGTCCGGGTCCAAATGCCTGAAGTGTGGAACGGTTCAGTATCCGGTATCAAGAGTTTGTGTAAATCCTGCCTGTGAAGCTGTCGACCAGATGGAATTATATCGATTTGCAGACAAGAAGGGCACAGTGATCTCCTATACCTCCGATAATCTTGCATTTACGCCCAATCCTCCCCAGAGTTACGCCATTGTTGAATTTGAAGGCGGCGGCAGGCATCAGTTAGACCTGACCGACTGTGATCCCAAACAATTATCAGTGGGCATGTCTGTAACCATGACCTTTAGAAGAAAATACTACGATGCCAATCGCTCTATTCACTTCTATTACTGGAAGGCGGTTCCTGCGGTAGAAGCCTAAGTTAACGCGGTGATAAAACACATCATTAGGGAGGTTAAATAATGAGTGGTATAAAAGATAAAGTTGCTATTATTGGTATGGGTTGTACCAAGTTCGGCGAACGTTTTGATAAAAGTGCTGATGACTTGATATTGGATTGTTTCTTAGAAGCTCTGGAAGACTCCGGCATTGAGAAAAAGGATATTAACGCGGCCTGGATGGGCTGCAGCGTTGATGAAACCTCGCTGGGCAAAAGCGCCATCATTTTGAATTCAACCTTAAAAATGCCTTATACCCCTGTAACCAGGACCGAGAATTACTGCGCTACCGGTACTGAAGCATTTCGCGGGGCATGTTATGCAGTTGCCTCCGGAGCCTACGACATCGCTCTGGCACTGGGTGTGGAAAAGTTGAAAGACACTGGTTTTGGCGGGCTTCCTCCCGGACAGATGGGTACAGTCAGAAGACTGATCGGTCCGAATTCAACTGCTCCTGGTGAATTCGCCCAGATGGCCAACGGTTATTTCGCCAGATATGGCATCGATCCTGAAGAAGGCAAACGGATTCTGGCCCATATATCGGTGAAAAGCCATCATAACGGTATGTTGAATCCCAAGGCCCACCTCAGAAAAGAAATAACCATTGAAGATGTATTAAAGGCTCCCATCATTGCATCTCCGTTGGGACTGTTTGACTGCTGCGGGGTGAGTGACGGGGCAGCCTGTGCTATTGTCACAACTCCTGAAATAGCCAGAAAACTCAGAAAAGACCCGATTTATATCAAGGCGATGCAAATCGCGGCCACCTCTGGTGAGGAATCAGCCTTTAATACCTGGGACGGTGCTCATGTAGAGTCGACTTACCGGGCGGGAATCAAGGCTTACGAAGAAGCCGAAATCAAGAATCCCCGCCAAGAAATCAGTATGATGGAAGTCCACGACTGCTTCTCCATCACTGAGCTTACCGCCTACGAAGACCTGCAGATTTCTCCCCGGGGGAGAGCCCGGGAAGATGTTGAATCCGGATTTTACGATCTAAACGGACAGATTCCCTGCCAGCCCGACGGCGGATTGAAATGCTTTGGCCACCCGACCGGCGCCAGCGGACTGCGCATGATTTATGAAGTTTACAAGCAGTTACAGGGTAAAGCCGGCCCAAGACAGATCCAAAACGCCAAACTGGGCATCACCCATAACATGGGAGGAATTCCTTCCTATAGTTTGGCTGCGGTAACCATACTCGGCAATTAAATCAATTCTGTTTTATTCTACAATTACCTTTGGAACCCCTTAAATAGGTTTCCTTGAATAGGAAGTCCTATTTCAGGGGTTCTTACCCCAACGCGGACACACGGTTACTGTTTAATCCCGAGAGCGGACCGGCTGTGGTGGGATGGCAACCTTTATGCGAATTTATTGGGAAGTGAGTGAATTATTTTGACCAGACATACCGACAAAAGCCCTTTACAGGATCGGTTAAAGGATGTGGCCAATCCCTGCGCCAAACTGATGCAACCGAAGTTCGTAGAGTATATTGAAAATGAAAGCATCACATACGATTTCCCGGTAATGGACATTTATTTGAATCCATGGAAGTGTATGCAGGGCGGTTTTAT
>NZ_DIPG01000068.1:14684-24716 GCF_002426325.1 Syntrophomonas sp. UBA5494
GATCTCAATGTAAGCTACCACCGGCCAATTTTTGCAGAGGATACCTTAACTGTCAAAGTTTATTTAAAATCCAAGGGTAAAAGTATCATTAGCTTATGGGGGGAGTCCTTTGATTCCTCTAAGCGGTTGATCGCCACTGCCACCAGCAAAATAATAATATTGAACAAAATGGCCGGCAAATAGTTTGCGGCCCGGGATAAAAACCTTATTCTGCAGTCATAAAAGCATTTTTTGAAAGCATCATTTGCCAGGAAAGATGCTTTTTTCTTTGGCTCTTTCATCACGAACCGCCTGCTCTGCCGGGTAGCGGGATATCAGTTATCCAGCCCAATTAACCGAAACTGCCGAGACGAATCAAGGCTGGTTTTCTCCAGATTTTGTGATATTTTCTGAGCGATACTCAACATTTTATATGATGTCCTGATTGTAGGATGGTGTCCGGGATATTGTACAGCCGACCCGGTAATAAGGAAACTCGATCATCGGACCGGATTGACAGGTAAAAACCCGGGATCTATAGCTTCGTATTTCCTTAATCGGATTTGTAGCAAGACCCCCTGGCGGTTCTTATCACTTGCAGGATATTACATTTTAGATCTAGAGTGCCGATGTAACTGAAATGGCACATTACTTGCTAAAAAACTGTATAGGCACTAGCCATCATTTCAAAAATTTTGAGGAGAATAATATTTCAATTTTGTAAAGTCCGGTTTTTTAGGAAGGATATGTAATGCGTGAAAATGAACCAGCACTAAAAGTACTCAAGCGGGAACGTGTCGATGAAAAATTGCACGGTTTGTTACAATATCCTCTTACCATAGTGTCCGCACCTATTGGTTACGGTAAAACTACTGCTGTAAGGACTTTCTTGACAAATTGCCGGTCGCCCTATATCTGGACAACTATGTCAGAATCGGTCATGATTACCGCAAGTGAATACTTCTGGTATTTAGTCGTAAAAGAATTTTATAAGCACTTTCCCGATATTGCCGATATATTTGCGGAGCGTGGCTTTCCCCAAAACAGTATAGAGATATCAAGAATGATTGATTTCATTCAAGACTTTGAAATGAAGCAGGATACAGTTGTAGTCATTGACGATTACCACTTGGTTGAGAATGAACAAATCGATTTATTTTTAAAAAGGCTGGCCCTGGCCAACATTCCATGGCTGCATATCGTAATGATTAGCAGGGGAATTCCTCAGGTGGATATCGAGGAACTCACTATGAAGGGAATTTGTTTGTTCATTCAAACTTCGGATCTTTCTTTTACCGAGGACGAGATTAAGCTCTATTTCGAGTTGGTTAAATTTAAAGGTGATGATCGGATAAAGCAAAAAATATGTGCTGCTTCATGTGGATGGATTGCGGTTGTGTATTTGATGGTGACCAATTTTGCACACAATTATAATTTAGAATATCATAACTCAGTTAATAAAATGCTGAAATCATCCTTTTTTGATAAATATAATACTGAAACTAAGGTAATGCTTTTTAAGCTTGCTCTGTTCAATATCGTTACGGCGGAGCAAGCGGCTTACATTCTGGAAGATATCACCGCTATAGAAAAACTGGATGAGCTCAGCCGTGAGAATGGATTCATTTCATTGGATAACCAGGGCAATTATAAATTTCATCAAATATTTCTTGATTTTCTTCATAAGGAGAAATCCGGTTGGGATATAAATGTAGACAGCGTAATACATCGCGCCGGGAAATGGTATTCCTTCAAGGGTGATCATGCCAATGCCTTTAAATATCTGTACATGGCTAAAGACTATGAAAATATCTTTAAAGAACTCGAAATGGCGGATATTACAAGTATAAATTCTATAGATACGGAGCTGCTGTTTCAGATATTCAGCTCGGCCACCGATGAGCAGAAGTATAAATATCCGATGGCCACGCTTAAGTACATTTTTTTTGTTGTTCTGGATGTGGATAAGCAGCTTGGTACAGATATGCTGGAATCAATGGAACAGTATTTTTTGACTCACACCCATCCCAATTATTCACAAAATCAGATTTTGGCGGAAATCAATCTCAACTTTACAACCGTAGCCTTCAATGATGCCGAGGCCATCATGAATTATGCCAGTAAAGCGCTGGAACTTCTAGGAGAGGAACACTCTATAACTAGAAATCAAAAAGGGGTGTTAACTTATAGCTCTCCACATTTCACATATGCTTACTACAATAAAAAAGGTGAATATAAAAAAACCGTTGATATTCTATCGACAGCTTTTGAAAGCTATATCAAAGTCACCAATGGTTCCGGAATGGGCTGCGACTATCTCGCTATGGCGGAATATGCCTTGGAAACCGGAGATTTGGAACAAGTAGGGTTAAACGCGAAAAAGGCAATCTGCAAGGCGAATACCTGCAATCAGTTATGTATTGCCGTATGTGCAAAATTAACACTGGCCCGCTTATACATTTTACAAAAACGGGAAAAAGATCTTCGTACCATATTAGATGAACTGACCATAATGCAAAAAACCGAGAAAAATACGATCAACTTATATGTGATAGAAAATGCCTTAGGCTATATCTATGCCTGCCTGAACCAATATTGTAATATTCCCAAATGGCTGAGGAGCGATCATATAGAGCATAACTCTATCTTCAAACGCATTGCTTTCAATTACATCGTTAATGGCAAGGCTATATTGTTGTCCGGCAATTATATCGGGCTGGAAATGCTGACCGAACGGTTTGCGGATTTTTTCAGCGAATTGCAATTTCAGCTGGGTTTCATTCATAACCATATATATAGCGCGGTGGCAAAATATCATCTATATGGGTTGGATGAAGGTGTAAAGGAACTGCAAAAAGCTATTGACATAGGAATGGAAGATGACGTTATTATGCCGTTTGTAGAGAATACCGACTTTATTAGGCCTATGCTTAAAAGCGGGTTGCTTGATATGAAGCCAGAATATTTGGATCATATATTGTCTTTTTACAGCGGATATATTGTCGATCGGGCAGAAAGATCAAGTCTGCTTTCGGCAAGGGAAATTGAAGTCTTACGCCTGCTGGAAAATGGAGAAAACCAAAGCTCCATTGCTGATAAGCTATTTATCTCACAGCACACCGTTAAGCGTCATATGCAAAACATCTATCAGAAACTCGATGTAAATAACAAAACCCTGGCTATTAAAAAATTTAGAGCCATGCACGGATGAGAAAAACCATTATCCCCAATTAAGAACACCCCTTAAGGCAGAATCTCATCTGCTTTAAGGGGTGATTTTATTGATAAGTGACGCAAGAGGTATTCTGTTATTTTACATGATGCGGACAGCGTGATAGCCGCCGGACACAGCGTCAACTACCTTGCCGGGTTGCACAGCATCACCGATCACAGTTATATCGAATCCCATCTGCTCAAGCTCTTCACCGATCCCGCCGCAGGAAGTGTAACCGGTGGCTATGACCACGGTATCGCTGGGAATAGTAACGTCTTCGCCATCCAGTTCATAGGTGACAGAATCAATAGCTATGTTTTTCGTCTTAACGCCAGTAATTACGTTTATAGCGGATTCCTTAACCATATCACGCAAACTCGTAGCGTTATTCTTAGCTTCGACGGCGGTAGCAAGTAGGCTGGGAAGCATTTCCAGGATGGTGACTTCTTTACCTTTGTACGCCAGATCTAATGCGGTTTCACAGCCTACCAGCCCGCCGCCGATGACAACCACCTTTTCACCGGCATCTGTCTTGCCGAGGAGAACATCGGCAGCAGGATTGGCGTTTTCGATGCCAGGAATAGAAGGGATTGAAGGATTGGCGCCAGTCGCGATGATTGCTTTATCAAAGCGTGCTTTGGCAATATCCGCTGCCGTTGCTTCTTTATTGTACCTTACTATCACGCCCAGTTTGTTGACCTGTGTTATACAGTACTGGACATATTTAAGAACATCCTTCTTAAAATCGGGAGCACCTGCGGCGAGCAGCAAACCCCCCAGTTTATCGCTTTTTTCCCAGAGTTCTACCTCAAATCCGCGCCGGGCGGCAGTCACCGCGGCGCTCATACCGCCAGGGCCCCCGCCGATGACCAAGACTGATTTCTTTTCTTTCGCCATTGTAAGCGGAAAATCAATTTCATGCTGGCATTCAGGGTTGACGGCGCAAGTGTAGTGCCTGCCCAAGCCGCCCAAACGCAGGCATTCGTTGCAGCCAATGCAGGGCACGATGTCATCATAGCGCCCTTCCTTGACCTTGCTGGCATACATAGGATCTGCGAGATGCTGATGGCCCAGGGCGATGAAATCAGCCTGGCCCTCTTGCAGAACTTGTTCTGCCAAAATAGGGTCGCTCAGTTTGCCTTGCGTGATTACAGGGATATTTACAGCCTTTTTGACCGCTTCGGCTGCAAATACCTGACAGCCAGGCTGCTGGTATACAGTGGGGATCTGGCGGTACCATACTTCGTAACAGCCGGTGTCTACATGCAGGGCATGCGCTCCCCATTGCTCAAGCAGCTTGGCGATTTCAACCCCTTCTTCCAGCTCGCGGAATCCGGGATACATATGAGTAGGCGTAAATTTTACGATTTGGGGAAAGTCCGGGCCGCAGTATCTTTGCACCGCCTCAATGCACTCACCCAGGAAACGGGTGCGGTTTTCCAAGCTGCCGCCGTATTGATCGGTGCGCTTATTCCAGACTGGAGTCAAAAACTGATCTGCCAGGTAACTGCCATAAGCGTGCATCTCCACCGCGTCTGCGCCTGCGTCTTTGGCTAATTTGGCTGAATAACCGACCCTGTCGGTAATCTTATTAATATCATCCGCGGTCAGAACTTTACAAGTCAGATTAGGAAAGAAAAATGAAGGAATAGCACTGGCGGAATAAGGAGCATTGTATGGATCCTTACCCATGAGGCGCCCCAAACCGGGACCGATTTGCACACAGAGCTTGGCGCCATACATGTGTACATGTTCAGCCAGGGAACTCAACCGTGAAACATGGTGATAATTCGTCAACGCTCCTTGCGAAAATCCCTCATAATCTGTGATTGAGGCCATTCTTCCCGTGATGATGAGACCTGTGCCGCCTTTGGCCCGCTCTTCAAAGTAACGAATAGTGCGTGCTGAAAATCCGCCGTCGCTGTCAGAACTGGTACCCATAGGCGCCATAACGATACGGTTTTTTAGTGGCATTTTACCTATTTTGCATTTTGTGAATAGTTTCATGAAAAATCCCTTCTTTCTTTTCTTGCCAAGTTGATGCTGCCGTTACTCGTCTGCAACGAAGTATTGCATAAAGCGTACCAATTGCCCCGATCATGTCCAGCTTGAGCAAAGCAAATTAATGAATCGTGTTTATGATGTGTTTGCACCTCAATGCGAGGTTGTTTTGCCAATATTTATATATGTACCCCCCATTCAGTTGCAGTTCATATTACTACTTACTTTAACTAAATGGGGGGCGGTTCATTTCTTTTGCTTCTCCAGCGTACTATCTGCTAGGCTGATGTGATGTGGTCCTGTGGACTTTCATTTAAGTCCCAGGTCTTTTTGGCACTGGGCATAATAAACTGGATGGCAAGTGCACCCACAATATATAATCCGGTTACAATGATGAAAGCCAATGTGAAGCCCCCGGTTCTGTCATATATTTGCGCCCACAAGGTAGGACCCACTGAACTCATCAAAAAGATAGCCATAATGATCCAAGAGTAAATTTCGCTGTAGTATTTGATGCCAAAGCTCTGCTTGGTAAGCATCGGGTTGATGACAGAAAGCGCGGCATATCCCATACCGAAAATGGCCATGCCTATGTAGAACAGAGATATGGCGCTGCCTGATTTGAATGATATAAATATACCGATAGCGCCGCAGAGACAAGCAAAGGTGCCGGCAACCGTAGCGCCGAAGCGGTCGGAGACATAACCCAAAATGAATTTGCCGATAATACCGCCTACCATAATGATTGACACCGCCATAGCACCGGCGGCGGCTCCCAGCGGGCCTTTAGCGGCATATGTGGGAATCTGCTGAAAGAAGGTTGCGCACAACGTGAAAACGCAGGCTATAAGTATGATCAAGTAAAAGGCAGGATTTGCGGCGGCGCGTTTTAAGGAAACAGCGTGGTCTACGATGAGGGCATTCGCAGCGGCTGATTCTTCTACAACCTCATCCTCGCCATATTTCTTGAGTCCCAGCATCTCTGGGTTTTTACGTACAAAGAGGTAAGTCACTGGAACGCAAAAGACAAAAGCTGCCATCCCCAGATAAAGCCGGGCGGTTTGCCACCCGTAAGCGGTTATTATTGATTGGGCGATAGGCGCTGCGAAAGCAGCCACCAGACTTAACATAGCTGAGGCCAGACCGATATTGAAACCGACGTTCTTATTAAACCAGGCGTTGATAAGCACGGGTACTGCCAAGTACATAAAGAATGTAGCAGTTATGCCGTATATCACGCCAAAGAGGTTCCATTGCCATACCTGCGTGGCCTGAGATGTAAGCATATAGGCTACACAGAACAAGGTCACCGCGGCGGTCAATATATATCGTGGATCATACTTTTGTAAGATCTTGCCCGCAAACGGTTGCGAAACAGCGGCGACCAATGGCCAAATGCCCAGATACTGAGAGGCGGCAGTTCTCGACCATCCTAGATCATTCATCACCGGAGCAAGAAATATACCAGCGGTATTGCCGCATATACCTATTAGAACCGAATAAAAGCCGAGACACGCTATAAGAATGAACCAGGCGTAATGTATTTTTTGTTCTAAAACAGCAGTTCTTTCCATACCAATCTCTCCTTTGTTGATAACTAATTGATGGATAAGCGTAATCCTGCGATGGAGTCTATAATGGTTTGAAATCTCTGCAAATCAATTAAATGATCGGTCAAGATCAGAAGTTGCTAATTAATTCTGGCCTGAATTACATCATTCCGGCCCAACCGCCATCAACCAGTATTAACTGACCATTGGTGTAAGTATTTTCGTCGGAACAAAGGTAAATTAGTATGCCGCTCATTTCGCCAAACTTACCGCGTCTCTTCAAAGGATTTCTGCTTTTGGCTTGATAATCATCAGCTGCCGTTGAGGAGCCGGCGCTGTCACCCATGGTGCCATTGGCGATAGCTCCGGGTGCTACAGAATTGACTAAAATATTGTAGGGGGCCCATTCTCCCGCCTGGGCCTTGGTCATAGCGATAACACCGGCTTTGGAGGCATGATAGCTTTGGACTCCGGCAGGTGTTGCCAATACGCCTCCTATAGAAGAGATATTGACAATTCTGCCTTTTTTCTGAACCATCATAGACTGTTTAACGACCTCACGATTCATCAGAAATGTGCCGGTCAAGTTTACATTGATGACTTTTTCCCAATCCGCAAGGGCGTCACCATAACGCAGAATCCCGGCATTGTTTACCACCTGGTCGATTTTTCCGAATTCTTTGACTACAGCGGCAACGGAATCAATAACCTGCTTTTCATTACCAACATCGCACGCAAAGCCTCTGATTTTTCTGCCGGTAAGGGTTTCAATTTCACGGGCTGTCTCCCGGGCCAGCTGTCCATCAATATCGAATACTGCCACATCCGAGCCCTGTTCGGCAAAAGTCTGAACGTATTCTTTACCAAGCCCTTTTGCGCCCCCGGTAATAAGTGCAACTTTTCCAGTGAAGTTAAATTTGTACAATTGTATGTCTCCTTTCTTTCATTTTTCGATCTAATATCCATATTAACGAGCAAATACAAGAATAAATATAACCCATACGTACCATTTGCATTGATTTTAAAGTATGGTACTTTTACCCGATATGCATAATAGTCAAATACCTTTAATCTATAGGCATACATAATGGTTTGATTGCAAATGGCAGTAATTAGGAGAGGAAGGAGTAATTATATGAAACAGGTCGTTGAAGGAAAAATGTTTTCAATTAAAGATGCTCCTGTAAATACCCTGGAAGAACGTATTCAAAGGTTGGAAGATATCAGGGCGATTAAAGAGTGTATGTACCATTACATGCGCTGCTGCGATAACCTGGATCCGGTCGGTATGGCATCCTGCTTTACACAGACTGGCAAACTTAGCTGGGGAGATGTCTATCCCAATTATTTCGACGGAAAGAATGCTATTCTGGCGCATCTTAAAGAAATTATGGGAGCGGCCAAAACTCAAACCCATTACTGTACCAACGAACAGATTCATTTTGAAACCAGTAACAGCGCTATCGTTTATTGCTGCATGTATTCCTGGCAAACCTTCAAAAATCCTGATGTTGCCGACATCTACTCTTTCGGCCGCTATGAATCGCAAGTAGTTCGCGACATGGATGGTGAATGGCGTTTTGAATCGTTCAAGTTAATTATGGCGGGGACCATAGGCGGAATGCGTGCCAGTGAGCAGTTTGGCCGGCCCTGGCCCCCGGTGCCGATTGGCAGATGATTTTAACATGGATGATCAATCTTCTGTGATGATAGTAGATAACATACAGGGCAAATCTTACGCACCTTAAAATATCGGGCCAGGCTTGACAAACCCCTGTATTGTCGATCTTCCCACACATTTTGGCATATTCCCGGCGGGGGAATATGCCATTTATAATTGTGTCCTAATTGTATGATGGTGTCCGCTATACTATACAACTAGCCCGACGCTGAATAAAAACTAAGATAAATTATACCCGGGAACCTCGAAGCGACATCTTTGCAGTTCCTTAACCATTCTGCCACAAGACCTGCTTGCTGAGATTATTGCATGGGCAAAGATTGTATATTTGTTAAGAACCCGGCCTAAACAATTGAAATGGCACAATAATTGCTATTAAAGCTACCAGAGGCAGCTGGAAACACACTATATTTTGTGGGGAGGTGGTAATTGCGTCGTAATACTGGCTCTTCCTCAATGACAGACAGCATGGTTGTATAACAGACCGAGCAGCTAATATCGGTGGGGAGGCTTAGATAATCCCATAGCCAGTGTACTGCGTCTATATAGATTCTCATCTACGATATTCATCGATTCATACTAATAAACTTAAAGGACCTTGGATTTTTGCTTGAAATGTTTCATTGCCAACGAGAAGGATACAACCCTTGATGGTAAGCTGCCGCTTAAACCCGGTTAGGGTTAATTAATGCAAGATGATTATGAAGGACGACATAGAAGTAGCTCTGGTATTAAGGTTCTTAAGGACGTTTCCAGGGATCTGTAATTAGCAAGCATAGCAATTCTTCTTAAATTAGGTTCACAAGGGGTGTACGTATGGATGTAAGGGAAGCAATTTTAAAAAGACGCAGCATAAGAAAATTTAAAGAAATTCCGGTTGAACAGGAAAAAATTGCTCAATTGCTGGATGCTGCCAGATTGGCTCCTTCGGGTTCAAACCGGCAGCCATGGCGCTTCCTTGTGTTAGAAGAACCGAAGATACGAGAGCTGGTAGCAGATGTGAGCGCCCAAATGTTTGTCAGGCGGGCCCCGCTGATTATTCTATGTTATGCCGACCTCCGCTGCTGGTTGCCCGACTATATTAAGTATCTGCAGGAGGAACTGAAAAACTCCGGTTCGGTCGATAGGAATGACATGGCGATGAATCTGTCGCTCTTAAGTTCTAATCCATTATATACCAGCGGAAAGGAGCTGAAGAACTATATTCCCAATGCTTTTTTAGATGTCGGCATTGCTATTGAACATATGGTTCTGTCTGCCATGGATTTGGGCCTTGGCACTTGTTGGTGCAGGCTGGTTGATGAATTAAAACTTAAGGAAATTTTTGAATTACCAGATTACTACAAATTCGTAAGTATGCTGCTGGTGGGGTATCCTGACCAATGTCCGCCCCAGAGGCCGCGTAAAGATATTGAGGATTTATTAATAGGTTAGGAGGAACCTGCAATAATGGAGATTCCGAAAACATGTAAAGCTGCAGTTTTGGATGAGTGGGCTACGCCGTTGGTCGTTCGTGATGTTGGCGTACCGGAAATACAACCGGGAGCTGTGTTGGTAAAGCTGCTGATGACCGGTATCTGCGGCAGCGATTTACACGAGTGGGATGG
>NZ_DIPG01000068.1:24924-25158 GCF_002426325.1 Syntrophomonas sp. UBA5494
CACAGACGCCGCTGACGAACCCCTCAAAGTGGGCGATCGCATTATGTGGGCGCAAATAAGCTGTTATGATTGCTATTTTTGTATCATCGAGGCTGATCCCGTACGCTGCAACCACAAAACCAGTTATGGATTCCGCCATCCTGATGAACTGGCAGGCGGATTTGCGGAATATCAGTACCTGCGCCCGGTTACCAAAGTAGTAAAGGTCCCCGAAGAGTTAAGCAATGAAGAAGC
>NZ_DIPG01000068.1:25369-25566 GCF_002426325.1 Syntrophomonas sp. UBA5494
GCGGGGCCGATAGGCCTTTTTGCTACGGTGTTTTGCCGTGAAGGCGATGCCGCCAAGATAATAGTCATTGATTCCGTAAAACAGAGGTTGGAATTGGCCAAAAAGTGGGGAGCCGATTATTGCATCGATATGAATGAATATCCGGATCCCGCAGCGAGAAAGGCTAAAATACTCGAACTTACCAATGGCAGAGGACC
>NZ_DIPG01000068.1:25836-26006 GCF_002426325.1 Syntrophomonas sp. UBA5494
TTTGTGCCGTCAGTACTCCTGCAGAAGCAAATGAGAATTTATGCAACGATGTCGGCCAACATTTCCCACTGGTACAAAGGCCTGCAATTTGTGAAAAACAACCGGCACAAATACCCGTTTAGTGAATTGGTCACCGCTAAATTCAGCCTGAACGAGGCCACTGAAGCCCT
>NZ_DIPG01000094.1:0-9302 GCF_002426325.1 Syntrophomonas sp. UBA5494
CGCACCCGCGAGGGGTGCGACGCGCCGAGGAAATGTACCCTCTGTTGGGCGCTCTTAGTTTCAATCCACGCACCCGCGAGGGGTGCGACCGTATACTTAAGAAATAGCAATGTAATGCGTTTTAGTTAACACTTTTCCGCGAACCTCACTAAATAGCTATACAAATTCCGATGCTCAAAGCCTCCGAGATAGTTGTTAACCTCGTTCTTCCAAATCGCGAACCTCCCTGTGAATTCCCAACCACTTGCGGTTCGCGCTACAACACCAGGGTACCTTCCGGATCGTACCCTGGTTTGGCACCAACATGCTCAACCCTTCGTCTCCAGTTGGAGCCTAAAAAGTAATAGCGCAGGCTGTCGCTATTCTTATCAATGATCGATTCTAATTCGTTTTTCAATTTAACGAATTGGGCTGGTTCCAGCAAACATTCGAAAACCGAATTTTGCACCCTCTGTCCGAAATCCACGCATTTCTTGGCTACTTTCCTTAATCGTTTCTGTCCCGCTGGATCAATCGTACTCACATCATACGTTATTAAAACCATCATGATATCACCCCCTATTTTAAGATAAAGGCGGGATATGCGTCCAAGTCACCACGCAGAAATCTGGCCAATAATAATGCCTGCACATACGGCAACAAACCAATGGGAATTTTCTCACCGAGATAAGGGTGAATTATTTCTTCTTGTTTGCGCTTTTGCCACAAGGTCAGAATATTTTTTCTAACATCGGATTTTAAGTAAACAGCCTCGTTGCTGTTAACCACAAAATCCTGTGAACAAACCTGCCTCCTATTGATTAGTGACAAAGCCATGCGATCGCCGAGATACGCTCTCATTTCCTCCATTAAGTCCAAGGCCAGACTGGGCCGTCCGGGCCGGTCGCGGTGTAAAAAGCCAACCGCGGGATCGAGCCCCACACTTTCCAGAGCTGCCCGGCATTCATGCACCAGAAGAGTATAAAATAATGACAACAGAGCATTAAACCTGTCTAATGGCGGTCGTCGGCTGCGCCCTTTCATGTAGAACGCATCTTTTTCTTCCAGTATCAAATGATCGATTTGATCAAAATATCTTTGCGCCGTATCTCCCTCAATGCCACGTACTTCATCAAGGTTCTTGCTGTCAAAAACCTTCCGGGCTAAATTGCCCATAAGTGTGATGCTGTGAGTTATGTCGTCCCCTACTTTTTCCGGATGATCACGGCGTCCGCGCTGTAGTATCGCCCGACTGTTCATAACTTTAGCGGTAATAAAATATTTGGCCAGTAGCGGTGCAGTATTCTCGTTATCGGCCATACGATACTGCCTGCGCCTCAATAGCACATTCCCGCTTTGCGGTCCCTCCATTCGGGCTAAAAAACGGCCATGCTCTGTTAGGAAAGTGACGGTTATTCCCCTTTCAGCACACAGCCCCAACAAAGCCGGACTGGCACCCGGATAGCCGAAATATACGATTGACTCCAGGTTGTGGCACGGTATGCGAAAGATATTTTGATCATCTATCCTGACCACGATGTTCTCGCCCTCTCTGGCCAGATATGATTCAGGATTGGTCACATATAAAGTATTCAGTAATCTTCTCAATAAATCACCTCAACTATCTTCTTCCGATATACCTGCCAGAATCTCCCGCCAATAAGTATTGGCGCTGGTCTGTAATCGCATCCTGGGAAGACATATTCTCTCCATTGAGCATGTCCTGCAAACTCTTAATTTCATATCCGGTTTAGGTGTTGCCCCTTTCCGGTATAAACGGTGCATTCTTTCGCTCAAAGCAATTACTTTTTGTCTAAGCTCTTGATCCAACTTTACGACTTCGCGACGTCTGGTCTCCGCGTAATAGAGATCACCTTCATCAATATGGCATTGCATCATTTCTTCAAGGCACATTGACTGGGCACATAACTGAATACGGTCATAGTCACCTTGTTTGGTCTTTCCCCGTTTATATTCCACCGGCCGTGGCGGCAACTTCACCCCGGAACCATCCGGTTGCGGGCTGAATTCCACCACATCCGCTTCACCCGTAAGGCCCAGAGTCAGGGATTGCAGCTTCAAACCCCGCACTACGACCACTCCCGGTTTGTGAGCCTTATAATCAGGGTCATGAACCCGCTCATGAATTACACGGCCTTCGGCAGTGCGCTGATTCTCCTCCCATTGTTGCTCAATATGAATCAAAGCCCACTGCCGTTCACAAAAAGCCATGTGCTGTAAGCCGGATATAGGTAAAAGTTCGTCTTCAGAATACCTATTATCCATATCTTATTTCTCAATTAAATTTACGCCTGGAGGAATTTGCTCAGTCGCTACTGATATCTGGTAATCGCTGAAGTCTCTGGCTGGTTTATTGTTATCAATTCGTTTTACTTTAATGGCATCGAACAAGGTTTGTACAGAGGCATTGCCCATCTTGGATGAGTGTTCGAAAATAAACAATTTCCTTGTGCCCATCAAACCACGTGCTGCGGAACGGTCATGTTCAAACATGTTCGATAGTGATTCCCATAATAGATCCAGGTCTTCGATCGAAAAACCAGTTTGGTTGGCAAGCGGCGCTGACACAAAACCATGTGCCCGATACAAGCCGTAAGGCACGGTAAATTTGCGTCCCATAGTACGGTTATCTCCGCCTTGCTTTTCAGCCTCAGCTTCTGTGGCTACCGCCATTCGAGTTATGCTGTGCTCTAAGGCCACAACCGGGTCCACTGACCTTCCAAATGTTAATTGCACCGGACCGCGCACCTGGCCGGCATTGGCACCAGTTGACAATACGGCGCCGAAAGCTCTAATATCATAGAAATTTTGACACATGAACTGCTTGGCCCGGTCAATTTCTTTACCTTGACCTTGACCTGTTTTATTACGCTTCTTCCCATCAGTTGGGTCAGTCGGTGGTTCTGTCAAATCGATATCCAAGCTTTTATAGGCCTGTTCAATAGTGCTATTTAGCACTGCCTTCTCCTTTATGAAGATTCCATAAGGAGATTGGTCGTTGCCTTTCAATCCAATATAATTCCGAACCTTTCTCTTCAAACACACATCGGTGATCAAACCATGGCCCGTCTCAGCATCAACCCGGGGAAGATTCCCTGCATCCGGGTCACCGTTGGGGTTGCCGTCCTTTACATCGAACAGAATTACAAAATCATAGCGCTTTTCTATATCGTTTTTCATTTTATATACCCTCCTATATTTGGTTTACATTTGCCTTTATTTTTCAGTTTTTGGCTCAAAGAATGACTGCCGTTGATGATAGTAGCCAATCGCAAAACGTCCTTGTTCGTGCAAATCCAGATGGGCAGGAAAATCGGACAGCTTTCCCATGATTTCACCAAGAAGCCGTTCAAAATAGATCACCCGTCCTTTGTTGTCCAGCTTGGCCAGATGGTGGTTTTTTAAGCGCAGTAGATTGGCAAACACCGTTACCGGTGTTGAGCACGCTGCGCCATAAAATCGCTCGGTTATGGTAGCGTTAAGACCAGGATTGGCTTCTTCCTGAATCTTCTCCAGTGTGGCGAATAATCTCCCTAATTGATAGCCTATTGACGGTTGATTAATATCCAATTTCAAACTAACCTCCTTTGTGTTTTGACTCGGATAAAAACGATAATAACTATTGAGGTAGGCCTTCAATACTGCAGCTCTTACCGGTTTTACTCTGTTCTCGGTATCGCTGCGGATTCTGCGCAAACAGGCTTGCAACAATGTGGAGGGATAAGGTGCACCTGATAGGATAGAGCGCATGACCTCCCCCGCCAGATTAGGCGGAATATTTTCATTCTTATCCTGGGTGGCTATATTCGCCAATATACGCCATAGCGGATAGTATTCAAGTTCTCTTGGCGGTTTGACGATGGCGAAGTCATCGAAATACTGCTTAATTCGAACCGCAATTTCGGATATTTTATCTACCTGCCAAAATCTAATTGCAATCCTGGCAGCGTTGGGGGCCAGACCCAAGATATAAAAACGATTGTCCCCGTCATCATTAAGATAGGCTCCATTGTGTATTGATTCAAAAAGGGCTTTTACTTTTTGTACTCCTGCATCAGGATTATCTTTGTCAGGCTCACTGAAATATGATGAGAAATCAGACTCAAATGAGGAACTCTTTTCGGACCAAAATACAATTGAAGCATCACCGATATGCATGCATTGTTTAGGTGATTCGAGCAGCGTGTTCAATGCTTTGCCATACTGAGAAGCAACTATCTTGCTAACAGGCGCGTTGTAGCTTTGGGTTTTGTTGTATGAGTTGAAAGCGTCTTTGTTAAAACTGACGATGCAAGCTCCCGAAGTTTGGGCACCCCACACCCCTTTAGTCACCGGGTGGGTCACTTCAATAGCGACATTTTCATCACCTGTTATCAGGCATGTGCCTCTCCTGTCATTTTGCTCTTCCCCAGTGTCTGCCAGTGCTTCATAAACAGCCTTTGAATCAAAAACGACTTTTAGCCCTGTTTTCGGTATTTGGAAACTGAGTTTCACATTTCCAGCTCGTAAATCCTCACCATATTCCGGATGATTCAGAGCAAAATCAAAATGAGAGCGATCATCAAATCCTTTTTGCAAGAATTTTCGAACCGCAATGACACCACTATCATCCGTAGCCCCCAGCCAATGATCAATTGCTTCAATCATACTCTGCAGGCGGATATCTCCTTTGTCGCCCAGTCCAAAAACGAATGCTGCATTATCCCATAATAAATTAGCATCTTTACTGCTGTTGGTATGTTTTAATGCTTGTTTGCCGATATTAGGAACATTGAAGATACGTGGAACCTTTTTCCTCCCCCGCAATTCACGCAAATCTGAAATGCCAATTATATTGCCATTTAGATCCAGGCTCAGCAAGAAGTCAATGCCGCCTTTAATCCAACCATCTTGAGCAATTGCGCCATCAGCCGCTTTGCGGTCATAATACTCTTTTAACGCCTGTAATATCATCCTCTGACCTCCACCTCCCTTCTGTCTGTGTTTACTACTCCATTGTTAATCTGTGCTCTGAAAAACAAAGGCCTTGGATTGTCGATATCATACTGAAAATCCATATCATACAGCATATATCCCAGATCCCTGGTTTCATTGATGGTTTCAACAGGTTCTTCAGAGGGATTCTTAATTAACCGGAAATCACAGGCGAACTCCCGGCAGCCTAAATAAGGCCGGTGGAAGCATTGGCCTTTCTTGGCGCGCCGTTCAAACATGGCAGCATACTTGGCTTCTTTTTCATCCATCCTTGCCAGGGCTGTCTGTTCTTCAACATCGGCCCAAAATTCCGGCAAAGCTGAACGGTTGTTCTTTCTCTGATCTGGCGGTATGAAGTCAAAGTAACCGTAGATTCTATACCGGACATCCCGCAAAAACAACCCGGCGCGCTGCTGGCGTTCGTCCTCAATGAAAATTCCCATGGGAGCACCGACTGCGCCCGACATCTGTTTGGCAGTAGGCGCGGCTACCGTCCTGCCTACTTCATTACGCCGCACAGATATCCATTTAATTGGATGTAAGACTTCGATTTTGGTCACGTTCCACCGAATGGCCGGCTTCCAGAGTATCGCCTCAAATATTGCTCTGGCTGCCGACGGGGTGATCACATCGTAGCTTACCCGTTCGACCTTCATCTCCGGCCGGGTGAAACACGCATAATCTCCCCATACTTCCAAACACCAACTGGACAAATTCATCAACTCCCTTCTATAAAACAAATTTATCGGGATCAAAAAACGGCTCTACCATCAGTCCGGTGTCCAGAGAATAATCAGCATCAGTCGCCAATGCGAATACGCCCGGGCTTACTTCAAATATGGCTTCTCTTTTTAGGAGCTGATTATATTCATGGTTATAAATATTAACCATGTATCTCTGCAATTTACGCAGCAACCAGCGATCCGGGCCATTCACTTTCAGCAGTTCAGTTAATACTCGCCCTTCACCATAAGGAACCAGAATCCCGCGTGTGGCTTCATCGATCAGTTTGAATTTCTCAGCAGCAGTTCGGAAATTAATGCTGCATTCCGTTCTGTCGTTGGCTTCCGGATCCAGCAAGGATACGATATCTTTGCTGTCCAGTGAATTGACTCTCCAGTAAAGTTCGGAAAAATATCGGGTAAACATGTCCGGCTGCAAGGGATTTTCAGTCGTTATGACTAGCAGGCTGGCCGTAGTCTCAGCCGCTTTACGAAGTATACCCATCGGTGACTGGCGTGGCGGTATAAACACCACCACTCTCCCCTTGTTCGGAAGTTTTCCTTCACGGTTGCATCGTCCTCCAGCCTGAGCAACGGAATCCAAGCCCGCAAACGCTCTATACACCACGGGGAAGTCCAGATCAACCCCCGCTTCTACCAACTGAGTGCTTATAACTCTTACCGGTTCTCCGTTTTTTAATTTGTCTTTAATGTCCGCTATTACTTCGCTGCGGTGCTGTCCGCACATTAATGCCGATAGATGGTAAGTCCCCCGAGGCATCAGACTGTGCAACTCACGACAGCTCTTGCGATCTGACACAACACATAAGACTTGTTCATGCTGGCGTAGTTCTGCTGCAATATCTTCCCAAGTTGATTTGCTGTGAATATCAATTGGGAATTCAACACGAAAACGCTCCAGAGAATGATAGAGAGACTCAACCTCTTTTGCATCACCCATCATTTCCTTTACATCCTTTAATCCGGGGAATGGTCTGTCATCCATCTGACGTTCATTGAATGCCGGCTGGGTAGCGGTGGATATCACAAAACTGACCTGATAATGATCGACCAGCAATTGCATTGTGGCGAGAATAGGGATCAGGAAATCGGCAGGCACCAACTGGGCCTCGTCCAAAATCACCACTGAGCGTGTAACGTTATGCAGTTTACGGCAACGGCTGGATTTAGCGGCAAAGAGAGATTCGAAGAATTGGACCGATGTGGTTACTATTAATGGTGCATCCCAGTTTTCTGAGGCTAACCTTGATTTCGGTGTCGAATCACTCTCAACCAAATTGGAGTGGTGTTCAACTACCTGATCGGCACCAATGGCTTTTCTGAATACATCAGCATTCTGCTCAATAATACTGGTATACGGGATAACATAAATAATGCGGTCAAGATTATGTTTAACCGCGTGTTCGAGAGCAAACGCCAAACTGGACAGGGTTTTTCCTCCTCCAGTGGGAACGGATAGCGAAAATATACCTTGTTCATTCGAGGCCGCTTCTACACACTTGGTCCTGATATTGCGTCTGATTTCGTTAACCCTGGTTTTCTCGGATACTTCATCGAGTTTGCCAATATACTGATTGAACCGTTCGAGCAGCTCCGTCATTGAGCAATAATTACCCCTCAAAGCTGCCCGGTCACCATCCATATAGGCTTCGGTATCAAGAAAGTCGGCATCCACCAGTGTGGAATAGAGCATCCTGATCCATAGTGCAGCATCCAAGCCTTTGCTGAATATCCAAGGAGGCCGTCCGGGTTTTGAATTTTTTATTGCCTGGATAACACTCTCATCTATTTCATCAATACCTTGGCACTGCGATTGTTGATATTGCAGTGATGCCTGACCGGCACCATTTGCGGGCGACCAATCGGGTAATCCGGCGTGGTGCCCGGCTATGCAATAGGCCAGAATTCTACCTAGGCCTTTGCCATATAACTTTTCAGCCATCATAGCCCCATGGATGGCATGAGGCATCTTCCCAGGCTTGCCTTCCAAGTGAGCTTCATCGTCAAAATACCCGCTTTTTTTTTGAAGATACTGCTGCCATTTTTCTCTGCCTTTTCCCGCATCATGGGCCAAACCCGCAGCCCTGCCCCAGCCGCCAGAACCGAACTTGGCAGCAAATTTCTCGGCCAGTCTGGCGGTGTTTTCTAAGTGATCTGACAACTTTTGAGGTACATCCCAGGAACCATCATCTTTCCTAACAACATGAGCAATCAACTTTTCGCACATAATGATTTACCTTTCCTGCTTTTAGTCATTTCTCTTGCCAGCGCGGTCTTGCGGCCTATGCTTCCATTACCGATTCCACTCCGGGATTACTGTTATATTAGTGTGTTTTCGACCAGTTTCCATATTTGCCCTCTAAAATCCATAAATTTTTACATTTAGTCCAATCACAACCTATTATTTGATTATATTATTAAATATCGGCGACACTACAGTGACATAAAGATATAAAATTTATTACACACAACGTACAGAATTAGTTATGGATAAAAGAAATAGCCAAGATGACTAAAATATGTAAAAACCCACATATCTTAGCCATCTTGGCTTCTCAACAGATTTTACATTTGTTTCAATCCACAGATGGTTACACCTGACTTTATAAATTTTATCATAAAAAAAGGTCTGCATCAATATTTTCAAATGTAAAATATGTTAGTTGAATTTATTTATTAAATAGTATATTCTGGGATATAGGGACTTGGAAAAACTTTCATGAAGGTTGTCTACCAGCAAGCCATTACGCATTTCGGGAGGTGATACAGTGGGATTCAAGGCTGAGACTGGAAAAAAGAAATGAGGCTAGGCACAGCCCCATTTCTTTCAATTACATGTGACGGTTTTTGGCTTTTCCGTCTGTAGGACTACCATTAGTTGGCTACCACACCAACTGATTGGTATCATGATGCACTGATTTATTTCTTCTATGCGATAATCATAATTCCTGCATTAAATTAAAGCTTAAATAATATTTTGGGAGGTTCCAAATGATATATGCTACGAAAATTCATATGAACAGCGGGTATCAGAGTTCCAATATCCTGACTGATATTGATACGATTTATCTGGAAGGAAATGGAACCAAGGGATGGTTTAAAAAGGCTGTCCTTCACGATCATTTAAAAACAAATCCCCATACCATCAAAGTTAATATCAGTCCGTATCCCTATCTAATTCCTGCCTTAAGTACTCGACAGGAGAAATACGTTCGATCTGAATCTAACGACTCTGAACATGATAACCTGCTGAAATTGCCCAGGGTTTAAATTGCTTAAAATGCCCCTTTGATTCACGCGGATTTATTCTTGTTCTCGAGGCCACATCTCATACGAAGTGTGGCCTTTAATAATTGTCGTTTTCCAGCCTCCTACCATGTACAGGTCCAGATACCTGCGCAAGGTGCGTTCATTTTTTGGAGTATCCTTATTCTAAACAGATGATAAAAGCATAACCTGCCTGCGCGACAAGTAAATGTCACTTTGATGACACTAATTTAAATAATTCCCAGAAAACCAAAAACCGGCCTGTTAAGCCGGTAATTTTATCTTAGTGGTGCCCGAGACCGGGGTCGAACCGGTACG
>NZ_DIPG01000094.1:9542-9858 GCF_002426325.1 Syntrophomonas sp. UBA5494
CCACAGCGTTAGCCTCTTCGCCATCCGCCCCCAATTGGCGCATTTCGCGCAGTCATAATTATATCAACTTTACCGGGTTATTGCAAGAATAAGAATTTAGTATGGCCAGCTTCGCGATTTAGAAATGTTAGTCTTGAGGCGTTGGCTCTTTCGCTTGGCTAAGTATAACCATGGGCTGGGGTTCGGCTATACATAGTTGCGGGGCTAAAACGGGGCTAATAGCTTCTGTAAAAATAAAAGCGCCGCATCAGCAGCGCCGGTTTTCGTATGGAGCGGAAGAAGAGATTCGAACTCTCGACCCTCGCCTTGGCAAGGC
>NZ_DIPG01000094.1:10020-52145 GCF_002426325.1 Syntrophomonas sp. UBA5494
CACGCGGATTTTCAGTCCGCTGCTCTACCAGCTGAGCTACCGAGGCTAATATGGCGAAGCCGAAGGGATTTGAACCCTCGATCTCCGGCGTGACAGGCCGGCATGTTGACCGCTACACCACGGCTCCGCAACGAAATTTATTATAGCATCACCTGCTTTTTTAGTCAACACACCAGTCATTTTCTGTCGTTGAGCAGCGATACTGTCATGGCGCCTGTTCCTGAGAATATGTCATTTATTGGATAATATTAATACTTGCCGTGGCAATATTTTATTATACATTCTTCTGCCATCCGTGTTAAAGCGGTTTTTTCCGCCTTTATTGCCGGTTCTTGCCGTCATATTTGAGCCGCCCGGGCAAATACTAAGCCAAAAGAGGTGTTATTATGCCCGAACACAAAGCGGATGTACACCCCAAGCAGCGCAGTTATGCCATGCGAATGGCCAGGGGCGACACCGGGAGAAATTTTTTAAACGAGTTCTTCGATGTTGTCTTTTACGGCGTTGACAGTATGTTGTATGAATTCGGCTTATTTAAGGATCAGGAAAAATCATCCCTTCCCTTGAGGAAGCCATTGCAGGGTCAGGAAAAAGCCCAACCGCCCTCGGGCAGTTATTTATCGCGGTCAGAAAACGCCCGGTCGCGGTACGGCAATCTTAGCAAAGCCCGGTCAGAAAATGACCCGAGGCTGCAAGAAGACCCTCAACCGCCTTCCTCCCCGGAATAGACCCTACGGCCGGGCCTGGGATGCCAACAGGCTGGCCTGCAGCCCGGCCACCTGCCCTTCCCCGATTGATTTAGCCACCTGATAGGGCTTGCCGGTGCAGTCGCCGGCGGCCAGAACGCCGTGAAGATTGGTTTCCTGTTTGCGGTTTACCTTTATGTGGCGGTCTTCCATCTCCAATCCCGGCACCAGCCGGCTGGGCGAAGTTTCGCCCCCCAGGATGAACAGCCCGTCGACCGGGATGACCTGATCATTGGTCATGCGCACCCCGGTTACTTCGTTTTCCCCTACGATCTCTCGCGGTCTTTCCTGCAAAACCTTAACACGGGCATCCATGGTTCCAACCTTTTTATACAGGGGCACATAATAGACATTACGGCAGATTTGCACCATGAAATCGGCTTCGTTTTCCCCCTCCTCATTATGGGAGATGAGCATCACGGTTTTATCCCGGTACAGCGGACCGTCGCAGGTGGCGCAATAGCCCAGTCCCTTGCCCAGCAGTTCTTCTTCCCGGGGCAGGGTGCTTTTGTAGGGAACCCCGGTGGCTATAATGATGGTTTTGCTGTTGATAAATTCATCCTGCAGCAGGAGTTGGTAGCCTGCTCCGGTGTCATTGATCAAGTCCACTTTGCCGTTGACGATTTCTATATCCACGGCCTGGGCGTGATCCATGAAGCGCTTCAAGAGTTCGGCGCCGCTGGTGGCGGGCAGCCCCAAGTAGTTGTCGATCTTCTGCGCCTTGTGCATAGGCGGGCTGCAGGGGTCTCCCCCGATGACCAGAACCTTTTTGTTGCGGATGGTGGCGTTGACGGCGGCCGATAAGCCGGCCGGTCCACAGCCTAAAACTACCACATCATAATCTGCATGCCGCATCTTATCCCTCCTTTACTCTGCTAACAGTATGCGCCCTAACTCATGCCTATAACCTAACTGGTGCATTTGATTGACTTAAATGTCACCGCCTGGGACAGAAACCGCATGGCCGGGTCTTTCCTGACAGTGTTTTGCCTATGGACGAAAACAATCTCGTTAATTCAAGTTCGGACAGTTCGGTTATGGAAAATACGTTTATGATAAAAAGCCACGCAAGAATACGTGCGATGGAAAACTCGTTTATGTTTGTGATAAAGAATCGCCAGCCGCAATTAAGTGGTCTTCTTGAAAAGGAAATCGCCGAGCGCTTTCCCGGCGATGTGATTGACGAATCATCTAACCGCTCAGGCATTTCGCGGCCTTGCTACCGGGCGATTTGCGTCCCATAGGGTATGCGGAACATTACTTGTCCCGCATGACTTCCTGCGGTTAGATCTCATGGGCGATGCGATTTAATTCTTCTATGGTTTCGGTCAGCTCTTTGATCCGGTTGCTTAAGACCTGCATCAAGCTGGCCTGCTGATCGCTGCGCTGCACGATTGCCTGTGATTCAGACATGATCATATCCAAATCTGCTCTTATGGCCTGTAAGGCATTGCCGGTTTCCTCACAGAGGGGGCCGCTGTCCTCTATCTGATGCAGGGATTGCTGGACGTTCTGGATATGCTTGTAGAGCACGGCGTTGTTGATTTTCACATCGTGGCTTTCCATTGCCAGCCTTTTCAGGGCGATGCCCATCTCGGCCGTCCCCACTTGATAGGTGTTGGCCAGTTTGCGCAGGGAAAAGGCGCTGTCGCGGCTCAGTGACATGGCGAAGGCGCCCAATAGCAAGTCCGGCTGGTCGTCATCAAATATCGGAGCGGCAAATACCTTTATAGGTTCTCCGTAGTAGCTGAGATCCAATTCCATAGCCACCACTTGCTCGGTGCGAATGGCGGTTCCGGAGGGTCCATGGGGTACATAAGGCTCCCCTACTTTTACTCCCGGAACGGAATCGGCCGGAGCCTTAAAGATCACTTTTTCCAGATTGGAGAGGTAAAATGTGAAACCCGGCGGCAGGGCTTGCAGCATGCCTTCTACAACCAGCGGATAGGAATCCCAAAATTTGCTGCCCATGATAACGCCTCCTTTTACTGTTTCTAAGTTAATTATAAGGGTCGTGCCATTATATAGCAATTCCAGCTGGAGCCGGCCGTTCATAATGACTGGCGCTGGCGGGCGTCTTATCATCCCGGCCCGGAGATGCTATACTGATTCTAATCATTGCGAGGAGGAAACAATATGAAATACCTGCTCATCCTGGCCGATGGGATGGCTGACGAGCCGATCGAAGCACTGGACAATACAACCCCTCTGCAGTATGCGCAAACGCCGAATATAGATTTTCTGGCTAAAACCGCTGTGATCGGAACCGCGCAGACCATTCCCCAGGGTTTCCCGCCAGGGAGCGACGTCGCCAATTTGTCGGTTCTGGGTTATGATCCCAGGCTTTACTATACCGGCCGCAGCCCTATAGAAGCAGTCAGTATGGGTGTTTCCATGAGCGATACTGACCTGGCGCTACGCTGCAATCTGGTCACATTGTCCGAGGGCTCTTGTTACGCACACCGTACAATGGTCGATTACAGCGCCGGAGAAATCAGCACTGAGGAATCCAGGCAGTTGATTGGCTTCTTACAAGGCGAGCTGGGAAATGACCAATTGAGCTTCCATCCCGGCATAAGCTATCGCCACCTGCTGCTGTGGAAGGGCGGCGCCGAACGGGTTATGGACCTTACCCCGCCCCATGATATAACCGGGCGGGTGGTGGGCGACTACCTGCCCCGGGGCGTAGATAGCCTGGCGCTGTTGGAAATGATGAAAAAGAGCGTAACCTTGTTGGAGAATCATCCTATAAATGTAGAGCGTCGCAGTCAGGGCAAAAATCCGGCAGTCTCGGCCTGGTTCTGGGGACAGGGCAGGAAGCCGGCCCTGGACAGCTTCGCTGACAAATACGGAATAAAGGGATCGGTAGTGGCTGCTGTCGATCTGGTCAAAGGCCTGGGCATCTGCGCCGGGCTGCGCCCGGTAATCGTGCCCGGGGCCACCGGGGCAGTTGAGACCAATTTTGCCGGCAAGGCCCGGGCTGCCCTGGATGAACTCCTGGGAGGGCAGGATTTTGTCTACATGCATATAGAGTCACCGGACGAAGCCGGACATCAGGGCAATCTTCGGGCCAAAATATGGAGCATCGAACAGATCGACAAAGAAGTGGTGGGCCTGGTGCGCGCCGAGATGAACCGCTTCGATGATCTGCGGGTGATGATCATCCCCGATCATCCCACCCCGCTGTCTACCAGGACCCACAGCAGCGGCATGGTTCCCTATATGATATTTGACAAGAATAATCCGGTGATAGGCGGAATAGGCCGCTACAACGAGGAGGCCGCCCGGGGAGGCCGCCATTTCCCCGCCGGCCACCAGGTGATGGACTTTTTTATCAGAGGATAGCATTTTTTATGAGAAAGAACGCAAGGGGGGCGTTTTAGCGTGTTATTTGCCTAAAAACCCTTTATTATTTCTACTTTCCGCACCGATTACTTCCAGGCAGAGTCCGGGTACAAATCTGGGGGAGGAATGATTTGAACTTTCCAGCGGAGCCAATGCTGAACCCATTTTTTGGCAGGAAGGTCCTGCTCCCGGCCCTGACTGTAGGCCCATAACGAGATAACACCGTCACTTTGTAGCCGGTTTAGCGCTTGTTCGAAGCGTTTTCGGGTGCGGTCCGGGTGTCTGGGGTCAATTCCTAAATCAACACTCTCCAAAAGAGTCCGGATCGACCAGGGACGGTTAAAGGTAGCATGATTCTTGCGTATCGCCCATTGAAAGGAAAGATACCTTCCCAACCGTTTTTCGTATTTTTGCCGGTAATAGTCATAGGTTAAAATCGCCCTGCTTAGATAGCCATTCTGCAGCCGATATGAATTCATGGTTAGAATTCCGATCTCCCCGGGATGATACTTTAGGGTTTGCGGTTGCATTAAGTTGTAGGTAAAAACCCGGCCATTGAAGGAAGCCTTATGCGGCTTTCCGCCCAGGGGATACGTAGTTAGGTTGGCGGTTTTAATGTTCAACTTATTGTAAAATTCAAAACAACCTTTTAAAAACTCTTTTTCCTTGGTGCGCCAACCTGCCGGGTAACCGGCTTTGATTTTCGGTTTAATACCCCGGACGCGTAAAACCGAATCGGATAAAATATATGCCGGTTCGGTTTCAATGCCAGCCTGCAACATCCACTGGCCCAGGCATATCAAATATACATCCGCCATTAAATCGCCCTTCGGCTGCATGCTTTCCCAGCATAGCCGGTCCGCTGCTGTATCAATATGATAGCTCACCTGGACCAAAGCCCTATTGCCTTCCCAGCATTGCTGATATGTATAGCCCTCAGCGTTTCGCACCCAGTTTCTCATGCTGGGAGCATTCTGCAAGGAATTGATCAAGGTCTGCACAATGGGATTGGAAGGTATACGCAGGTAAGGCCCGGCAAACATGCTTGTTATATCGATAGGTGCAACCTGGTTATGGGGCTGGCTATACTCCCCCAGCAAGCACTCCATTTGTTCCCTGCTCATGGTGTGAATTTTAAGAGCATTGACAATGGTGCGAGCCAGGCCCCGGCAATATATGGTAAACAACCGGTCCAGACGCTGTGCAATGGAGTTTGGAACCATTTTAAAGACACATTGTTCAAAGTAAGCCAGTCTTTGGAATCTATCCAGTAATTTATAGCCATTGCCTAATTCCGCTTCCATATCGCCAATGGCCTGTGCGGCTAGATGCTCATACAACCAATGATAAAGGTTATCCCAAACAGTAGGCGTCTGTTCACTACTAAACGACCTGCCCACTAAAGACTGTAAATAATCCGTGGACTTATCCAGCCTTAGGGGCAGGTCGTTTGATGAATGAGCATGCTGCCTCTCCACTTCCAGGCCTGCAGATCCAGGCTGAGGAGACTCACAAGGGACTATTGGCATACTCAGGTATCTGCGATAGATATGCGCAAGCACCAGCGCGGTTACAACTCCAACCAGCTTTCCGCTCGATTTAGCATCAGCTATAAAATCCGCCAAGAATCTGTGAAGCCGGAGGCTTTTAAAAGCAGTTGGTATTCCGTAATCTGAGCGGAAGCCGGGACCATTCATTTTAGATACTCCTTGACATCAAAGTCTCCCTAAAATAAAGTCTGTCATAGTTTGGCGCGGTTGATTAAACAGCTGTTTGACCCCCGCGCGGAAGTCTTCACGAGAAATATGTTCTTGGTGAGTGCCTTCAATTACCGTCAATTCAGGATAAGACTGTTTGATTGCATCGATATATTTCATTTTAAATGGGCACAAGGCTACAATACAATTACTGAGATGCAGAGCATCTAACCGGAATGCGGTCAGGCCTTGAATGCGCTGCATAAGCTTGTCGGTTCCGGTCAAAGTGGGGCATCCCGGGCAGTTTATCACCCCGATCAAATCGATGCGTTCCCCGTCCTCATATTTCGAGAATCCACCCTTTTTCTTGCGCCAATCAGCTAAGCAGGCAGACATGGCACAACCAAGCTCTTGGCTGGCATTGCTGCAATTAAGGATACCAATTCGAGCCATTTATGCTTCCCTCTCTCCCATTTTTATTCGCGGGCGGCCCTGCTAACTTGATTGTAAAATGCGCCAGGCCCATCTGTACAGGGAAGCCTTGGAGTATATAAAAATATAAACGGGGAGTGACAGGTGGGCAGAACCCATGGCATGCCGTGCGGCATATAGCGATTAATCAATATGGCGACGGGGTGGGGACATGATAACGTCCCCAGTTTAAATTGGGAAATACACACCAGCGGGGAAAGATTCTATTGTTTTACAAAAAGAAAACAATGGAATCTTTCCCCGTTTAAGTTCCCCCTAATACTAATCTATAATTTGAGGAACCTGGCCACGGTGTTTTGCATATCGGCCGGGCTGGTGGTGGTGTCGTGCAAGACCGGACGCTTATCCAGGTCTCGTATGCCTTGGGGAACCTCGCTTCCGGTCCATTCAGACAGGAAGCGGATCAAGCTGAATTCATCTTTGCCGGCCCGGATGGCTTCGGGGAGAATGGCCTCGGCCACGCTGCTGCCAAACTTGAAGGGGCTGGCGGTTGAGGCTATGATGGTGGTGCGATTATCCCCGGTCTTCTCCCGATAACGGTCATAAACGCACAAGGCCACCGCGGTGTGCGTGTCCGCCAGGTATTGATACGTATCCCAGGTCTTGCGGATGGTCGCGATGGTCTGGCGATCATCCCCGAAATCAGACCAGAACAATTCTTGTATTTTATCCCGCACCAGGCCGCTGACCTCATAGCGCCCGGCTGCGGAAAGCTGTTTCATCCATGCGTTTACCTGCTGAAAATCATGCCCGCTGACCTCGGCCAGAAGCCGCTCCAGATTGGAAGAGATCAGAATATCCATGGAAGGGGATATGGTTTTATAAAAGGGGCGGTTGCGGTCATAGACCCCGCTGTTTATAAAGTCGGTCAGGATATTATTGGCATTGGCGGCACAGATCAAACGCCCCACCGGCAGCCCCATTTGCCGCGCGTAAAAGGCCGCCAGAATGTTGCCGAAGTTGCCGGTCGGCACTACGATATTAACCGCTTCCCCGTATTCAATGCGCCCTTCCCGCAGCAGATCGGCATAGGCGGATAAGTAGTATACGATTTGCGGCAACAGCCGGCCCCAGTTTATGGAGTTGGCCGACGACATCTTCAAATTATTCCCGGCCAAACGGCCGATGAAGTCCTGATCGCCAAAAATTTTCTTGACCCCGTTCTGCGCATCGTCAAAGTTACCGGTAACACCTGCTACGTTTACATTCTCCCCGGCTTGGGTGACCATCTGCAGGCGCTGCACCTGGCTGACCCCCTGAGCGGGATAAAACACCACGATCTGTGTCCCGGCTACATCCCTGAATCCCTCCAGGGCCGCTTTGCCGGTATCTCCGGAAGTGGCCACCAGGATGACGATCTGATTATTCTCTCCGGTCTTTTTCATACTTGTTGTCAGCAGATGCGGCAGTATCTGCAGGGCCATGTCCTTGAAGGCGCTGGTGGGGCCGTGCCACAGTTCCAGCATGTGCAGCCGGGGCGATAATTCTATAAGGGGCGCGATCTGGGCATTGTCGAAGTTGCGCTGGTTATAAGCGGCCTTAATGCAGTCTGACACCTTTGCGGGGCTGAAATCGGTCAGATATTGCTGCAAAACAGTTTGCGCCCGGCCTTGATAGGGCAGGTCGATCCAATTTATAAAATCCTCTTTACTCAATGAGGGTATCTTATCCGGTATGTACAGGCCGCCATCCGGTGCGATGCCGTTTATAATGGCCTGAGCGGCCGTTACGCTGGGGCTGTTTCCCCGGCTGCTCTGATATTGCACTTAATCCATCTCCTTATTGATGCTCCCGGGCTGGCCGGACGAAGCGGCCTGCCTAACAGGGCTTGTTCTTCATTTTATACTGAAAGCACTCTATATGAAAGCCTGATTCTCCTGGAGACAGGTTAATAAAACTGCTTGTACCAGGCCAGGATCTGTTCCCCCCACAAGAGGGTCAGCATAGCCCCCAGGCTCAGGAATGGCCCCAATGGAATCGCGGCTTTGAGATCTTTATGCTGTCTCACCATCCATCCCAGGCCGGCTGCCGCGCCTATTAATATCCCCAAAAATATGGCCAGCAAGGAGGAAGGCCAGCCCAGATAAAGGCCGATCACTGCCGCCATTTTTATATCCCCTCCCCCCATGCCGCCCGGATACAGAAGAGCTGGCGCCAACAGCAGGAGCCCGGCACTCAATGCGCCCCAAAACGCAGGCCAAAACCGCTCTGGTGAAAACAGCAAACACAGCATTAAAAAAGCCAGGGTCATAAATGTTAAAAGCCGGTTGGGTATAATCCGCAGTTCCATATCAATGGCAGAGGCCACAAGCAGTCCGCAGAATAATAAGGCATCTTGCAAGAACTGCCAGCCCCATCCCGAATGGGCGTATAGTGCCGCCATGCCCAGCGCAGTGCCAGCTTCGACAAGCGGATACCTCCAGGCGATGGCCTGGCCGCAATACCGGCAAGAACCCCGCCGGAGCACAAAGCTCAATAGCGGTATCAAATCGCCGGCCTGCAGGTCATGCCCGCAGGCCGGGCAATAAGATCCCGGCCAGACTGTAGACTGAGCCCGCGGCAAACGCCAGATGCAGACATTTAAAGAGCTCCCGATGAACAGACCCAACAAGATTATAATAGCCAGCATGGGCAAGGTTTCCTCCAAAAATAAAACTAGGAGCGATGATTTTTTAATAATAAATAGTATCAGAGCAAATCATGGCAGTTATCAGTATATAATAGTAATATAATTAATAAAATTAATGCAGGCATTAAGATCCTGCCAGCCCATATCGATGCCCCCAACAGACGTATACCCCAAACCAGGGCTTGATCTCCCTGGAATAATGAACAGCACTTTTTTCTAACAATAAAGTGATAACGCAACAGGTTATGGCAATATTTTACAACATTCTGCCCGGGAGGTGGTAATTTTGGGACAGTTACTGGCTTTATTGATCATAGCAGTTGTCGCCAAATTTGCCTGGGACGCTTATAAAGAGCAGCAGGTCAAAACCAAACGGGAGGGCAAAGTCATAGATTTGAGCAACGCCTGGGTTGACCTCAACGATATGCCTTACCGTAAGCGTGATTTCATTCTCAATGCGCGCGAACTGTCAGGTTTCCGCCTGATATCCGAAACCCTGGATGACCGCTATGTAGTATTTCCCAAGGTGCGGCTGGCTGATCTGCTGTCGATGCCTGCCGACACCCCGCGCCGCCAGGAATATTTGGAGAGGGTTAAAGACCGCCGGGTCGATTTCGTCATCTGTGCCAGTAATAATCTGGAGCCATTGCTGGTGGTATTTGCCGGCAATCCCAGCGAGGCCAGAAAGAAATCGGCCGGCGACCGTTTCACCCTGCGGGCTCTGGAAGCCGCGGGGCTGCCTTATACCGGCCTGGACGTTGCCAACCTGCCTGGCAGCCAGGATCTTTTGGCAACTTTTCAAGCAGCCGGCCTAGCCATATAGATTGTGTATCAGAAGTCATGCCCGCCACCAGACAAGTAAAAACCGTGTCGCAGGCATTCTCCGCGACACGGTTTTTTATTGCGAATAAGATCTGCTTAGAGGTACTTTTTCTTTTTGTCGTGATAATGGGTGTGCAGAAGTTCATGAGACTTGTGTCCCAACGGCTCATGCAGGAATTCATCGTAAAGCACCTTGACTTCGGGATTTTCATGGGATTTCCTGATGGGCAGCCCCTCGTCCTCGAGATAAATGGCATCAATACGCTCGATGCGCTTCTGATTGCGCTTGGTGATGGGCTGTCCGCCGCCGCCGATACAGCCGCCCGGACAGGCCATGATCTCGATGAAGTGATAGGGCGACTCTCCGGCCCTCACTTGATCCATCAGCTTGCGGGCATTGGAAAGGCTGTGGGCGATGGCCACGTTCACTTCCAGGCCGTTCAGATCGACAGTGGCCTCTTTGATGCCGTCAAAACCGCGAATTGTAGTAAAATTGACATCTTCCAGGGTGTTGCCGGTGACCACTTCATAAACCGTTCTTAAAGCTGCTTCCATAACTCCGCCGGAGGCTCCGAAGATAACCGCAGCGCCGGTGTAGGCTCCCATCCAGGAATCGAAGTTTGACGGGGGCAGCTTGTTGAAATCAATGCCGCTCTGTCTGAACAGACGCCCGATCTCGCGGGTGGTTAAAACGATATCCACATCTTTGTAGCCGCTGTCCCTCATTTCGGGGCGATCCGCCTCAAACTTTTTGGCCACACAGGGCATGATCGACACGCTGAAAATCTTGGCAGGGCTGATGTTCATCTTTTCCGCCCAGTAGGTCTTTACCAGGGCGCCAAACATCTGCTGCGGCGATTTGCAGGTAGACAGGTTATCCAACAGGTCGGGATAGAAGGTTTCACAGAAGTTGATCCAACCCGGGCTGCAGGAGGTAAACATGGGCAGGGTGCCGCCTTCTTTCACTCTCTTCAACAGCTCGTTGCCTTCTTCCAGAATGGTCAGGTCGGCGGTAAAGTTGGTGTGCAAGACATAGTCGAAGCCGATCTGGCGCAGCCCGTTTACGAATACATCCATGGGAAGTTCGCCGGTCGCCATGCCAATCTCCTCAGCGATGGCGAGTCTGACTGCAGGGGCGATCTGAGTGACCACAATAGTCTCGGGATCGGCCACCGCGGCCAGGAATTGGTCGATATTTTCGATTTCGCCGATAGCTCCCACCGGGCAGGCGTGAATGCACTGACCGCACATTACGCATGGGCTGTCGATCAGGTCTTTGCCCAGCGAAGGGACCACCATGGCGTTGTTGCCGCGGCCTTCAATCCCTAAGGCGTTTACGCTCTGGATTACCGAGCAGGCCTCAATACAGCGCCGGCATAGGACGCATTTATCAGGATCCCTGAACAGCGACGGGGTGGAGGTGTCTTTATCATAGCCGCGAATCATCAATTCAAAGGGATTGTCGCGAATGATCAATTCCTCAGCCAGGGTCTGCAGTTCGCAGGCTCCGTTCCTGATGCAGTTGAGGCAATCCTGGGGATGGTTGGCTAAAATCATCTCTACAATGGTCTTCCGGGCTTCCAAGACCTTGGGGGTATTGGTTCTGACAACCATGCCGTCGAAGGCTGGGGCCGAACAGGCTGCTTGCAGAAGTCTGTTGCCTTCGACTTCGCAAACGCACACCCTGCAATTGGCCTTAATGGACTGATCAGGGTGATAACACAGAGTAGGAATATGGATACCGACTTGCTGTGCCGCCTGCAGGATGGTTGAGCCTTCGGGAACGGATACATTCATTCCGTTTATTGTGATGTTTACCAATTAGTTTCCCTCCTTTGCTCCCCTACAATAATTTGGCATTATAGTCGGCTTTGAAATGCCTGATAGTGCTCAATACCGGTGTTGGCGCCGCTTGTCCCAGCCCGCACAGACAGGAGTACGACATAACCCGGCCTACCTTTTCCAGCAAAGCAACGTCATCAATCGACCCTTCGCCCGCTTCGATCTTTTCCATCAATTCCGCAGTGCGCATGGTTCCTTCTCTGCACGGGGCGCACTTCCCACAGGACTCATGTTCAAAGAATCCGGCAATCCGGGTAACCACATCCACTATGTCGCGACTGTCATCCAGAACGAATACCGCACCAGAACCCAGGGTCGCGCCAACCGCGGCCATGGCATCAAAAGCCACCGGCGTGTCCAGATCAGCCTCGGGAATAAATGCCCCTGAGGTCCCCCCGATTTGGACCGCTTTGAATTTTCTGTCGCCGGGGATTCCCCCCCCCAGCTTGTAAACGATTTCTCTGATAGTCGTGTTGGTGGGTACTTCGAAGAAGGTTTTGTTGTTGATGTCGCCGGTTAAAGTGAACACTTTGGTTCCGGGATAATCAGGCGCTCCTATGGCGGCAAACCATTCGGCCCCTTTATCCACGATTACCGGGATGTTGGCAAAGGTTTCAACATTATTGACGATGGTGGGTTTCTGCCACAAGCCCTGTGCCGGCGGGAAAGGCGGTTTAAAACGAGGCTCGCCCCTGCTGCCCTCGATGGATTCGATCAAGGCAGTCTCTTCGCCGCATACATAGGCTCCGGCGCCCATTCTCACTTCAATGTCAAAATCGCCCAGGACGCCTTTATCTTTAGCCTGAGCAATGGCCTGGTTGAGAACATCCACTACATAAGGATATTCGCCCCGGCAATAAATATAGCCTTTGTCGGCTCCGATGGCATAGGCGCAAATGGCCATTCCTTCGAGGAGAGACTGGGGATCATTCTGCATGATTAACCGGTCTTTGTAAGTTCCGGGTTCACCTTCATCAGCATTGCATACCACATATTTCTGATCCGCTTGTGCCATATAGGCGAACCACCACTTCTGACCACAGTTAAATCCGGCACCTCCACGGCCCCTTAAACCAGATTTCTTTACCTCATCGATTAAGCCTTTCTGATCCGTGCCGCGGGCCTTCTCCAGGGCCTTATATCCACCCTGAGCAATATAGGAGTCTATATTGAGCGGGTCGATCTTGCCGTAGTTACGCAATACGATGCGCAGTTCTTCGGCCATCGTACGACCTCCTTTCTGAGGTTTGTTATTAATCATGAATGGCGGAGGCGATTCTATCTATATTCCGCCAGAATTGCCGCAATCTGAGCCGGAGATACGCCTGCATAAGGCTTGCCGTTGACAGTAATTACAGGAGTGGCCTGGCATTGTCCTACGCACTCGGTATACTCTAAGGTAAACTTGCCATCATCCGTGGTTTCACCCATCATGATGCCAAGTTCTCTTTCCAAAGCCGCTACCACTTCATCTGCTCCCGCTATGTGACAGGGAGCACTTTCACAAATACGTATCACATTTTTTCCTCTGGGTTCAACTGAAAGATAAGAGTAAAAAGTTGCTACTCCATACGCTTCAGCTACTGGTACGTTGAAGATCTTGGCTGCTTCAACAATGGCCTCTTCGGGCAAATAGTTGAATTGTTTTTGTACAGCATGGAAAGCTTCGATGATTCCCCCCGGTACATCCTTGTACTTGGCAATAATACCCTTGTAATCCATTCACATTCCTCCTTTCCCCTAAATTGAAGGCCTGAACTGTAACAGGCCACTTATATAAAGATAACTGATAGGGGCAAAATAATAAAAGCCTGAGGAAGCTTGTCTTTGTCAATTTGAAGCAAATTTTATGGAATTTCTCCAAATTATTAAATTTATATCATTATAACTCGTCCGCAGGTATGATTACTTATGATTCCTTATTAAAATGCGGTTTGAAATATTTCCCCCAATGTTGTATTACAAAATTTTTTATTTTTCGAGGTGTTTCGATGACAATAATGACTGATTTCGACATGCGGTCAGTGCCTGATTACTGCCGTATCACCCCGGTAAATGATGGTTTGGATTACCTGATCGGAGGCCAGGTCCTGACCTGGAAAGGGCCTAATGCACCGGTTTATTCCCCTATCGGAAAGAGCTCTTTAAAAGATCAAGACGGGGTTTATCTGGGAGCGGTTGCGCAGCTCGGCCCGGAAGAGGCAATAAGGGCTTTGAGCTCCGCCAGAACCGCCTATCGGGACGGCGCCGGGCGCTGGCCCTTGATGACTGCATCCCAGCGCATCTCGGCCCTGGAGTGCTTCCTGGAGATGCTGCGTGAATTGGAGGAGCCTTTTGTTCGCATGGAGATGTGGGAAATCGCTAAACCCTATTCAGCCTGCCGGGACGAGTTTGAACGTACCATTAAGTACATTGAAGACTCCATCGCATATCTGGAGAGCAACCTCAATTCATCAGCGCGCATCAGCCGCAGCGGCGCTTATGTTTCCGTTTTGCGCAGAACCCCGCTGGGGGTGGCTTTATGCCTGGGGCCCTTCAATTATCCCTTAAATGAAACCTTTGCTATGGTCATCCCCGCTCTGCTGATGGGCAATGCGGTGGTGATAAAGCCGCCCCGCTACGGCTGTTTATGCAGTATGATGCTGTCAGACGCTTTTGCGGCGGCTTTCCCTCCGGGAGTGGTCAATGTTATCTACGGCGAGGGCGAGAGCATCATAGACCCGCTCATGTCCCGGGGAGATGTTGAAATCCTGGCCTTTATCGGCTCCGCCGCGGTGGCCAATCACCTGGTTTCACTGCATCCCCGCCCTAATCGCCTGACTACGGTTTTGGGCCTGGAAGCCAAAAATCCGGCTTTTGTTTTTGCGGATGCTGACCTTGAGCTGGCCGCGCAGGAGTGTTTGGACGGGGCTATGGAGTACAACGGACAGCGCTGCACCGCCATCAAACAGGTGTTGGTGCACCAGGATGTTGCGGAGCGGTTTGTGGAGATTATCAGTGAGAAAGCGGACAGGCTGGTATGCGGCATGCCCTGGGAGGATGGAGTGGTAATCACCCCGCTGCCCGGGAAGGACCGGGCGGAATGGCTGCAGGAACTGCTGGACGACGCAGTCTCCCTAGGCGCCCGGGTGAGCAATCAGCGCAGCGGGTTGGGCCTGGGGACCTTATGGTATCCGACCATTCTTTTCCCCGTAAATCTGGAAATGAAAATCGCACAGGTGGAGCAGTTCGGGCCGGTTTTGCCGATTGGGGTTTTTACCGGCCAGAGCGAGCTCGTAGATTACATGCGGCACAGCAAATACGGCCAGCAGGCCAGCATTTTCAGCCAAAACCCGCAAAGCTGTGCCCGCTTTATCGATGTACTGGCCAATATGGTGGCCCGCATCAATTTGAACTCGCAATGCCGGCGCAGTCCTGATGAACTGCCTTTTACCGGGCGCAAGGACTCTGCGGAAGGAACCCTGTCGGTAGGCGAAGCCTTAAAAACATTCTCCCTGCCCTCACTGGTGACCGCCAATCCTAAAGGTCAGGCATTGTTCTGGGATATCTTTAAAAGCAATCAATCCCAGTTTGTGAGGATGTAAGAAGCGTGGCCAAAAAGGGCCTTCCCCTATTGCCGCCACAGCAACCGGACTGAACAAGAGAAGCATTCCCCTGTTCAGTCCCACCGGTCACTAATCGTTTAGAATCAGGGACAGCAGCTCGTTGCGGGTTTGGGCGCGGGTCTCGAAAAGCCCCCGCACTGCTGAAGTGACAGTTAAAGCCCCGGGCTTGCGCACTCCGCGCATGGTCATGCACATATGCTCGGCCTGTATCACCACAGCTACTCCGAAGGGTTTGACGGTTTCATAAATACAGTCGGCGATCTGCGAGGTCAGCCGTTCCTGCAACTGGGGACGCCGGGCGTAGGCATCCGCCACCCGGGCCAGCTTGCTGATACCCACCACGCGGCCTCCCTTGGGAATGTAAGCTACATGCGCTTTGCCGTAAAAGGGCAGAAGATGATGCTCACACATGGAATAAAGGGGGATGTCTTTGACCAGGACTAATTCATCATGATATTCAGTAAAAGACACCTGCAGAAACTCGCGCGGGTCCTGGTCACAGCCGGCAAAGATCTCTTCATACATGCGGGCCACTCTTTTAGGCGTATCCAGCAGGCCTTCCCGCTGCGGGTTTTCTCCCATCGCCTCCAGAATCATCAATACCGCTTGCTCGATTTTTTCCTTATCTATCGGTCTACGTTCCACTATTCTGACCCTCCTATGCGGCTTGTGTGAAAACTATTTTGCGGTTTTCAGCCGCCCCACTTATAGCTGATTTTTAGCCGTTATTGGGGACGGAGGCTAGTTTATTGACTGTATATCCCGCCCGCATCCCACTTTCGAGAATCAGGTTTTCAATTTCGAAATTTTTACACAGCCTGCCGTCCCCGCAAGAATTTAAAAGAGCCCTACGATTTCACCGTTTTCCTTAATGTCTATGTTTTCCGCAGCCGGGGTTTTGCCCAGGCCGGGCATGGTCATAATATTTCCGGCTATGGCGACAATAAAGCCCGCTCCGGCCGACAGCCGCACCTCACGCACATTTACCCTGAAGCCCTGCGGCCTCCCCTTTAAGTCCGGGTTATCTGACAGTGAATATTGGGTTTTGGCAATGCAGATGGGCAATAACCCATAACCAAGATTCTCCAGGGTGGCGATGACCCGATTGGCTTCGCTGCTGTAGGTCACCCCATCCGCACCGTAAATCTCCTGGCAAATTGCTGCTATTTTTTCTTTCACCGCAAGCTGCAGCGGATATAAAAAGCGAAAATCACTCAGCCCTTCGGCAGCCCTGATCACTTTGTGGGCCAGTTCTTCACCACCGGCGCCGCCCTCGGCCCAGACCCGGGACAGTGCAACCTCTACGCCCATTCCCTGGCAGCGGCTGACAATGTATGCGGTTTCTTCCGCAGTATCGGTGGGGAATTCGTTTAAAGCCACTACCGGCGGTACCCCGAATTTTTTGATGTTCTCCAGTTGTTTTTCCAGATTGGCAAAGCCCGTTTCCACCGCCTGCAAGTTGGGGCGGGACAGCTGTTCTTTGCCAACTCCGCCGTGGTTTTTCAAAGCCCTCACCGACGCCACCACTACTACCGCGTCTGGCTTCATCTCACCGTATCGGCACACGATGTCGAAGAATTTCTCCGCCCCCAAATCAGCCCCGAAACCGGCCTCAGTAACCATATAGTCGCCCAGTTTCATCCCCATGCGGGTGGCGATGATGCTGTTGGCGCCGTGGGCGATGTTGGCAAACGGCCCGCCATGTATAAAGGCCGGGGTGCCTTCCAGGGTCTGTACCAGGTTCGGCTTGATGGCATCTTTCATCAAGAGGGTCATGGAGCCGGCCGCTTTGAGGTCGTTGGCGGTAACCGGCTGGCCGTCATATGTATAGGCAACTACGATGCGTTTGAAACGTTCTTTCAGATCCATGAGGTCGGTGGCCAAACATAAAGCTGCCATCACTTCTGAGGCCACGCTGATATCAAAACCAGATTCCCGGGGCACGCCGTTGATCTTGCCGCCCAGTCCCAGCACTATGTTGCGCAAGGCCCGTTCATTCAAATCCATGGCCCGGCGCAAGACCACCTGGCGGGGATCAATGCCCAGGCTGTTGCCCTGATGAAGGTGGTTGTCCAGCATAGCTGCCAGCAGATTGTGGGCGGTGGTTACGGCATGGATGTCTCCGGTAAAATGCAGGTTGATGTCTTCCATGGGGACCACCTGGCTGTATCCTCCTCCGGCCGCGCCGCCCTTGATGCCGAAGCTCGGCCCCAGTGAGGGCTCTCGCAGCCCGATGACGGCCTTTTTGCCCACTCTATTCAAAGCCTGTCCCAGACCTACCGTAGTAGTGGTTTTGCCTTCTCCGGCCGGGGTGGGGGTGATGGCGGTTACCAATACCAGTTTGCCTGACGGCCGGTCTTTGATGCGCTCCCAAACCGGCAAGGCGACTTTGGCTTTGTACTTGCCGTAAAGCTCGATGTCATCGTCAGTTAATCCCAATGACGCTGCAACATCTGTTATCGGCTTCATTTGGGTCTCCTGCGCGATTTCGATGTCACTTTTCATGGCGGTCCCTCCTGTTACAATTTTCGCAATGTCATGTTTGATTCTACCATAATTCGGGACAGAAACCATGCTTCATCTGGGGCATAATGATAAATTTTCCCAATCCCTGACCCTGCGATTTTAGGGTATAGGGCCATTTTATCACTATGCCTTGCGCTGTTAGTTTATCCAAATAGCCGGTGGCATAAATACAAAGAGACCAGGAATCCGGTTATATCCGCGCTCAGACCGGAAACAACCGAATAGCGATAGCGGGTGACGCCGATGGAGCCAAAGTAAACCGTGAGCACAAAAAAGGTGGTATCGGTGGTGCCCTGCATAATTGAAGCCAGCCGTCCTATAAATGAGTCCGGCCCGTGAAACTTCATCAATTCGGCGGCCATGCCCAGAACTGCGCTCCCGGACAGCGGGCGCATAATAGCCAGAGGCATGATTTCAGCCGGGGCGGCGATCAAATCGGTGATTGGTTTTAAGAGGCTGCCTAAAACCATCATGGCTCCGGAAGCGCGAAAGACTGAAATAGCCACCATCATCCCCACCAGAAATGGGATGATTCTTACAGCGGTTCGAAAGCCCTCCTCAGCGCCTTCCACAAACTTTTCATAAACAGGCACTTTTTTGATGAAGCCGTAAAGCGGAATGATGAGCAAGAGCAGAGGGATAGCCCATTGCGAAATGACGTTTAACACATTAACCAGCATGGCCCTATCTCCTGCGGCGTCGATTGCGGCGCCGGAACCAGTAATCCACGCTCATGCCTACTACCATGGCGGAGGCGGTGGCCAGAATACAGGGGCCTACGATCTCAGTGGGATTGGCCGAGTTAAAAGACGCCCTGACCCCGATAATGGTAGCCGGCAAGAGAGTGATGCAGGAAGTGTTCATGGCCAGAAAGGTGCACATAGCCTCCGAGGCCGCCCCGGGCCGGGGATTAATCTGGTCCAAGTGCTGCATGGCTTTCATTCCGAAAGGAGTAGCGGCATTGCCCAGCCCCAGCACATTAGCGCTGAGGTTCAAAATAATGGCTCCCATGGCAGGGTGGTCAGGCGGCACGCTGGGAAACAGCCGCACCATCAAAGGCCTGAGCAATCGGGCCAGGGCGTTGACCAGGCCTCCGGACTCGGCGATTTTCATAATACCCAGCCACAGGGCCATAATCCCCACCAGGTTTAGGCACACCTCAACCGCATCACGAGCAGCCTGCAAGGCCGCTGAGGTGACCACCTCAATGTTGCCGTGCCAGGCAGCGACCAAAATGCCGGAGACCAGCAGAAACAACCAGATCAGATTGAGCACGGGACATCCCCCTCAACGCTTTTTGTAAAAGGGTTATGTCCATATGCGGCAAAATAGAACTGGACGCCGCACCGTTCCCGCTTGTTACAGGTTTTTGCACTTATGATGCAAACATGTTAAAGCCCTGGTTAAAGAAAAGTGAATGATAACCAGGATTTCGGACCTAAAACGGCATGTCAAAGCATGTAAAATAGAATCAGAGATAAACTATTTTCTTTGAGGAGGCAGCTTGGATTGGACAGAATCGTCTCCAAAGGGGCGCCGGACTCGCAAGCCCTGGCCATCCCCATCAATCCCCTGGTTCAGGCCGCATTGCGCTCCCTTTACTCAGGTCCCGGCGGCTTATGGGGCACGGGCCTTTACGGCTCCCCGCTCTTCAGTTATGAAGCCAAGGACGGACGCATTTACATTTTTTACGAAATGCCTCCCGGCATCAGGGCAATTGATTATGGCAAGATCTTTATGAGTCCACGCCTGGCCAGACCCGGTTTTATAATTGCGCAGCAGTTGAGAAAAAACGTGTCCGGCTTATCTGTTGAGACCGGCGATGTGTTCATCATTCTCCTGTCCGAAATCGCCCGGCTTCACGACCCCGGCAAAGATATTGCCTGGATATCTCTAGAAGACATTGCCGGCAAGCGCGGGGTAAACCTTCGCAACGGGCGCAAAAGCACCCTCATGGAAGACTTGAGGAAACATGTCTCGTATATTGCCGATTTGCGGCTGAGCATGACCTGGAAGGATTATAAACGCGGCAATACCATGGTATTTGGCGGACAAAACGCGGACCGCCTGCTGGATATTGTTGATGTGGAACACCGCCAGGGCTCGCGGCGCTGGATCGAGTTTGGGGTTCGATGCGGTCAGGCCTTGGGCTACTTTCTCAACCGGGACTCGGTGCGCTGGATCGGCTATTTCCATCGTTCGATACTTCAACTTAGCCCCTATCATGACGCAAACACCAAGAAAATCGGCTCCTACTGGACTATTATAGGCAGTATCGCCGGCAAGAGAGGCAAACTGCCCCGGGCCACCCCGAGGAGAATCCTGCAGTTTTGCGGCTCCCTGGTCAACCAGCGCAATCCCGGCCATACCATTGACAGCTTCATCAAAGCCCACGACCGTTTAATGCAATGCGGCGCATTGCAGGCAGTATCGGAGCTGGAGCCTGCAACGCGGACCAAAGGCTATTTCAAGACCTGGTTGGACACCCCCATTTCAGTGCAATTGTCAGAAAGCCTGTGGCAAATACAGCCGGGCATCTCAGTTCAGAACAGTGGTAATATCAGCGCTTTTCCCACGCCCAAATCAGCCGAAAACTTATGCAAATATCCTTTTCTGATCAAAGATTACCGCCATAAATCAGGCATACATCAGCAGGAACTGGCCCGGGCAGTAGGCCTGAGCCGGCAGACCCTCTCCAAATATGAGCGGGGGTTGCAGGCCATCCCCCCTGAGGCAGCCGCTAAATTGTTTTTGATCATACAAAACAAGCGCAATAATTAAGCACTTATGCAACCCAAAAGCGCACCCATCATGTGAGAATACCCACCTAACGATCAGAAATGTTAAACCTCTTCATGGTTTTGTTGCCGAAATTGAGTGTATTGAATCACCGCCATTTTTTCCAACAAGTATTAATTAGTTTAATTGTTAAGGGACGGGAAAACCCGTTGCTTTCCTATTTGCTATACTGCCTCAAAATGGAGGAGGGATAGTCAATGATTTATCAGCCACAGCGCGTAACGCCTCGTGCCGAGTTGGAAAGCCGTACCATTCGACTGCAGGAAGCAATGAGAAATCACGACCTGGATGGCGCCATTATTATTCAAAATGCCGACCTGTTCTATTTTGCAGGTACAATTCAACGCTCCCACCTGTTTATCCCCACCGAGGGAGAGCCCGTATTGCTGGTCAAAAAGAATTATGTGCGGGCTACCCGCGAATCGAAGCTCAAATATATCAGGGATTTTCCCAATGTCAAAGAAATGTCCGCAACCGTGGAAGCCTTGTTGGGGCATAAACCTAAACGTATCGGGTTTGAGCTTGACGTTATTCCCGCCAATCTGCTGTTCTTTTACCAGAAATTGCTGGCAGGAGTGCAAATAGTCGATATAAGCAGCCTTATACGCCAGGTCAGAGGGGTAAAATCCCCTTATGAAATTGATTTGATCAGGGAAGCCGCGCAGCTCAATTTCCAAATGTTCTCTCATGTAAAGGAGTTTTTGCACGAAGGGATTCCGGAAATCGAGTTTGCCAGCAAGCTAGAAGCGCTGTATCGGCAGGGCGGTCATCAGTGTTTTATACGTATGCGCGGCTTTAATGCGGAAATCGTCTATGGTCATCTGATGTCGGGTTGGAATCTGGCGGTCCCCAGCTTTTTTGACGGACCGACCGGAGGAAGCGGCTTGAATCCATCTTTTCCGCAAGGTTCTGGATATAAGATAATTATCCGGGATGAACCTGTTATGGTTGATTATGTGGGAGTCAAAGACGGATACATGGTGGATCAGGCCAGGATATTCTGCATCGGCAAGCTTAAGCCCCATCTGACCAAAGCCTACGCAGTGGCTGCCGAAATCCAGGCGGCGGTCAAAGAAATGTCCAAACCGGGTGTTTGCTGTGCCGATGTTTATGAGGCCGCCGTGCAGATCGCCCATAGAAACGGTTTAAGAGACCATTTTATGGGGTATCCCGAATCAGTGGCATTCATAGCCCACGGTATTGGAATAGAATTAGATGAGCTGCCGGTTATGGCACGCGGTTATCAGGCCCCGCTGCAGGAAGGCATGGTCTTGGCGCTGGAGCCCAAATTTGTGTTTCCCGACGGAGCGGTCGGCCTTGAGAACACTCTGGTAGTCACCCCGCAGGGACTGGAGAATCTAACCGTTTTTGATGAGTCTGTCGGTTTTCTGCCTTAGGACGACTTAAATGGGCGTGGCGACGGGGTGACAATTGAGATTGTCCCAATTGTCACCCCGTCACCCAGTTGCGTCCGTCAAGGTTCGTTATTGCACAGTCTCAGGCGGTTTTTGTTCCGAGCCGCGGTTCTGGAAGAGCTGCTGAATCTTGTCCACAAACTGCGGCATCAGATCCAAGGCCCTTTCCGCAACATGATTACCGCTGGTGGAGAGCAGCCTGACATCATTGCTGCGCACTACCAAAAAGCCGATGGGTTTAACCGAAACACCGGCGCCGCTGCCGCCGGCAAACGGTTTTTCGCTTTGCTGCTGTCCCCCCTGGGTTTCGTAATCGCCACCGCCGGCGGCAAATCCACAGGCAACCTGCGAAATCGGGATGATCACACTGCCATCGTTGGCCTCAACGGCATCGCCGACTACGGTGTTGACGTCCACCATTTCCTTAATGCTCTGCATGGCGGTTTTCATCAAGCCTTCAATGGGATGGCTATTGCCTTGCTGTTGATACTGATGCCCTTCGTCCATATTTATTCTCCCTTCGCTTTGAACCTCATCCAGGTGATTATATAGATATAATGCACCAGGCGTATTTTGAATATGCAATCCAGCTGGGAAGAGCAGCGAAATGCGCAAAAATCCGGGTTAACTTCTAATTGAAAGGCTCTGACTACACTGACGCGGCTTAAATAATTTATCACCGCTCCTTTCAGGGCCCACAACGCACCGCTGCCTATAGCGGTCAGCATGGCATCGTCCAATCCCAGCCAGCTTCTCCAGGTGACTTTCTGCACCCCCAGTTGTTTCAGAAACTGACTCATCAAAAAGCGCTTGGCCGGAGATGAATTGCCCGCACCCGCGGTGAGAATGGCCTTGCCCAATTCCTCGGCTTGAAGATGATGATTGCTATTAAATTGACTCAGTTTGGATTTGATATTGATGTCTAAAGAAGGCGGCTGAGCCTCGAACACAAATTGCACATCGACAGTGTAGGGAAGCCGCATGAATGCGGCCAGCCCGGCCAATAACGCAGCTGCCAGGATGAGATACCACATGGATAATCTCCCGTTTTACCATATTATTCCCGGGCTGGGCGTCTTTATGCAATTATCGTAAGGCCTGGCGAAGGGTCTTTATGTAAGCCTCCATGCTGGTGATAACCTCCAGCATCAGTTCTTCTACCACGATGTTTTCACGTCCCAGGCGGAAGGTGGGGCACATCAGATTGTAGTCCAGGATTTTTTTGTGGATCTGCTCCAGCCGGACCCGCTCTTCGAAATACATGGACTCTTTGCGTTTTTCGAAGCGTTCCTGGGCCTGCTGGTTGCGTTTGGAGCTATAGAACATGGCGGCATACTTGCGGAAGTTCTCCACTCCCCCGCGGTGCTTTTCGAAATCGGCATCGATTTCTTTGCCCAGCTCAATCCAGTAGGGGGCGCAATCATTGTCTTTCAGGATCTTAAATACCATCCTCAATTCAGGCGGTTCATAAGGGTTTTCATCAAAGCGCACCGGTTTGCCGTGGCCGTTGAGGTTGTCAAAGTCCCCCCGTTCCTGGGCTTTGAGGATCTGATTTTCCACCAGGTCGGCGGTGCTGCTCATATACCTGGCTAATTTACGGGCTTGCTGAGATTTTATCTTAACCTGTTCTTCCATGGATTTTTCAGACATCGGGGATATCCTCCTCTAAAACGGGCAGATCATTTAGGCTGGCCAGGCCGAAAACTTTCAGGAATTCCGGGGCGGTCTGATACAATACGGGTTTGCCCGGCGCCGTCTTATGTCCGGCTTCCTCGATCAAATTCCTGTCCAGCAGCATAGTGATAATGCGGTCGATCTTTACCCCGCGTATGGCTTCGATCTGTGCGCGGGTGACGGGCTGCTGATAGGCGATTACCGCCAGAGTCTCCAGGGCGGCGGTCGACAATCTTTTGCGCAAGGGCGGGTGCAGCCCGGCCAATAAGCCGGCGAACTCGGGCCGGGTGCACATCAGATAAGCACCTTCTACCTCCACAATTTGTATGCCCCGTTTTTCTTGATTATACTGCAAAAGCAGTTCTTGCATAATGGGTTTCAAATCCAGCAAACCCACATCGAGAATTTCCACCAGTTCCTCTAACGGCACCGCTTCAGATCGCGTAAACAGTATGGCTTCGGCGGCGGCTTTCACTTCATCACGCATCAACATGGCTGATCCCTGCCTGCAGATAAATTCTAATATCGGATTTGTGATCAGGCTGCACCGCCCGCACCCGGCGCTGCCGCAGCAGCTCCAGCAAGGCCAGGAAATAGCCCAGCAGCTCCTTGCGATTGGCAGCCGTTTTCAGTAATTCGCCGAAGGCCATGCCCCTGTGCCGTTTTTGGGTCAGCATGGCCATCAGCTGCTTCATTTTGAGGTCTATGTTCACATCTCCGCTCGGTATTTCCACCTGGTGCTGGCTGTACTTGATCTGATCGCGCAAAGCCTTATAAGCCGACACCAGGGATTTAACATCGGCCACCAGCTCTTCCTCAGGCCGGACTTCATCAGCCTGGCGATAGAATATCCGCTCCACTTCCCCCTGCTCGCGCCTGGCCAGGTAATGGGCCACCTGCCGGTAGCGTTTGTAGGACAGCAGTTTTTGCACCAGCTCCTCGCGGGGATCTGCTTCGCTTTCCTCGGCTTGCTGAGGCTTCAAGGGGTTCTTGGGCAGGAGCATCCGGCTCTTGAGCTGCAGCAGATATGAAGCCATCACCAGAAAGTCACCCAGGCGATCCAGATCCCAGTCGCCGGTATCGGCCAGATAAGCCAGGTACTGATCGGTTATCCGGGCGATGGGGATGTCGTAGATATCCAGCTGACTCTCTTCAATCAAATACAGCAAAAGGTCCAGAGGCCCGTGAAAAGCCTCCAGTGCCACCACATAGGACATGGCTTATCTCCCCTTAAAAAATCACCATAGAGGCCAGTAATTTATACAAAAAGTTGGCAATGGGCATAAAAATCTTTGACGCCATTCCGGTAATAATCAAGAGCATAAGGATGACGAATCCGTATTGTTCCAGGCCATACATTAAACGAGCACCGCTGTCCGGCAAAATCCCGGCTAAGATCTTGGATCCATCCAGGGGCGGCAGGGGAATGAGATTAAAGGCCGCCAAAATAATATTGATGCTTACCAGCGGTTGCAGTAATTGCAGACTAATGACAACGGTTTCACTGCTCTGAAAAGGGATCAAGATGCGCATCAAAATTAAAGCCAAAAAGGCCAGCAACAGATTCATGCCCGGCCCGGCCAGGGACACCAGCATCATGCCCTGTTTAATGGAGATATGCTTGAAATTATAGGGATTGACCTGTACCGGTTTGGCCCACCCGAAATGGAAGATAAAAAGCATGGCAAATCCGATCCAGTCGATATGGGGCAGGGGATTGACGGTGAGCCGGCCCTGCAGGCGCGGGGTGTCGTCTCCCAGAGCATAGGCCACCCGCCCGTGGGCATACTCATGAAAGGTAATCGCGATGAGGATGGCGGGCAGATATATGATTAAATCAACCAGGGAATTCATTGGTAAATCGTTCCTCCTTCAGCCACTGTCTGACTGTTTCCAATTCATCATGGGAGTCTTTTATTAATCCGTCCAATTTCAGCTTATAAAGCTCAGAGAACATTTGGCTGAATACCGGTCCCGGCCGAATACCCAGGTCTATCAGGGTTTGGCCGTCAATACTCACCTTGACCCGTTCCTTTTGATCCAGGTAGCAAACCAGCTTTTCCCATGCGGCTTCGTCTTTTACGCACAACAGCAAATATATGATACCCTCCCAGCTCCAGCTGGTCAGGTCGCTGTCGATAGTGCTAAGGGGAATATCCCGGTTGTCTTGATAAGCCCTGGCCAATTGCGGCGCCAGGAAGGATTCATCTATGCAGCGCAGGGCCGCTTTGGGAAGCGGATAGCGCGAAACCGCCAGAAGTGCGGCCTCGCGGCTCAGAGTGGACAGAAACGCCATGAGGTAAACAAGCCAGTCCTGCACCCCGGTGATATGATAGCGCTCCTGCCACCAGCCCAGCAGTATTCTGATGCGCCGCATATCGTTCCAATTCAGCCTGTCCAGATCGATCTCCGGGAATACATAAGCCCATACCCCGATTTCCTGCATACGTTTCAAGGCTGGCAAGGGGTCTTTTTCACCCAGAATCAGGATCAGTTCATTGAGGATGCGTCCATAGGACAAATGCCCCAGCATGCGGCGTTCGATGGCATCCCGGGCAAAGCGCAAAGTGTCCGCTTCCATGGTAAAGCGGTAGCGCTGTTCAAAACGGATGGCGCGAATGATACGGGTGGGGTCTTCCACAAAGCTCAGATTATAGAGAATGCGGATCAAACCCTCTTCGATATCGCGCCGCCCCCCGAAGAAATCGATCAATTCCCCGAAGTGGTCAGGGTTAAGGGCAATCGCCAGAGTGTTGATGGTGAAGTCGCGCCGGTACAGGTCTTCCTTGATAGAGGAGCGCTGCACCTGAGGAAGGGCGGCCGGGAACTCATAATATTCCGCCCGGGCGGTGGCCACATCTATTTTAAAGCCATCCGCCATGACCACAACGGCGGTCTTGAAGCGCTGATGCACCCTGACCCGGGCGGGCAGAGCCTCACCCAATAAATTGGCGAAGGTCGGCCCATCTCCTTCCACCACCAGGTCCACGTCAAAGTTAGGCACGCGGAGAAACAGATCACGCACCAGCCCGCCTACCAGGTAAACCTGGCAGTCTGCATTTTCCGCCACCTGTCCGATACGCTCCAGAATAGTCATGATCTGTGAGGGCAGCTGCTCTTTCATCAGGTTCAAACAGCTTTCTTCGTTATTGTAAGCCGCAGTATATAAAATCTCGTAGTCCTCAGGATAGTCGTCGCCGTGCAAAGTGCGCAAGACGTCGGTACGGGATACAATCCCCACAATATTGGTTTCATCGTCCAGTACCGGCACCCGGCCGATATCATGGCTGATCATGGCCTTCTGAATCTCGTTCACCGGTGTATCCGGCCGGGCGGTGATCACCCGGGCGCTCATGAAGCCCTTCACCGGCGCATGACCCAGATTATGCTGGCGGGCTTTGTCAACATCACGGCGTGATATCAGACCTACCATTTGATTACCGTCCATTACCGGCATGCCGGTATGCCCGTAACGCAGCATAGTCTTGCCGGCTTCTTCCATGGTCACATGGACTGAAACCGTTTTTACCGGAGAAGACATGATATCGGCGGCAACCAGCGGGGCTCTTGTTTTCTCTTTGAGGGCTTCCAGGAGGAGGGGGATGATATTGCTGTCATCCTGTCCCTTCAGGCTGGCTGAAGCCGCCTTGCTGTGGCCGCGTCCCTTGAATATCCCCAGGATTTCGTTGACCGGTATATTGGTGGTGCGGCTGCGCCCGATGATATTAATTTTTCCGGCCTGGCTGGCTATCACAAAAACGGCGTCACAATTTTCAATGGTCAACAATCGTTCGGTTACAGTCACCAAGCTGACGAATTCCCGACTGTGGCAGCTGGCCAGAACGATATCGTAGTCCTTGATATGGTAGCGCATGGTGCCGTTCAGCAATTCCTGCATCAAGCGGCGCTGATTGCGTGATAAGGGCTGATCGATGAAACCGGCTACCACACTGAGATTGGCGCCCTTTTCCAGGAGGAATGCGGCCGCTTTAACATCCCGGGCGGTGGTTGAACTGAATAACAGGCTGCCGGTATCTTCGTAAATGCCCAGGGCCAGTATAGTGGCTTCAAAAGCGTTTATATCCACCCCCCGGGCCATGATCTCCTCTACCAGGATGGTGGTTGTCGCCCCCAGCATTTGTATCTGGCGGCTCTCCCCCCGCAAATCATCCGGCATCGGGGGATGATGATCATATATCTTTATAGCAACCCCGGGCTGAGCGGCTAACGCCTTCAACTGATCCAGCCGGCTGGCATTGGCCGTATCAACCACAATCATTTTTGTAACCGCTTCAAAGTCTATATCATTAGGCTGCTCAATGTCGATCAGGTCTTTGTACAGACCCATAAAGCGTTTGACATTGGGTGACAGTGTTCCGGAAAATACCTTGACCGCCTGGGGGTAGAGCAGATTAGCGGCAACCATGGCAGCCAGCCCGTCAAAATCGAGCGCGGTATGTGATACAATAATCTCCATTCCATAACTTTCCTTCCCAAGATATATGCATTATATCACAACTCCCTATTACACGCACCGCAGGCAATCAGGGGCGCAATCAGGGACGGTCTCTTGATCAGCCTAGCCGATCAAGAGAACCGTCCCCCTGATTGCGGTGATTCACCCGTGACTCCAAAAGACTCCTTCAGCCGCTATGGCTGAAGGAGTCTCGGGTCTGCCTAATTATTTCGTTTACTGCAAGGCGTTGTAAATGACTGTCATGGCTTCCGCCCGGGTCGCATTGGCTTGAGGACGGAAGGTGTTGTCCAGATAGCCGTTCATAAGCTGGTTGTTGACTGCGCTGACGACCCAGCCGTAAGCCCAGCTGGAGATACTGGAACTGTCGGCAAAGCTGAGCTGCCCGCTGCTGGCCTGCAGCTTGGAAGCCTTGGCGATCATGGCGGCCATCTGCTCACGGGTGATCAGGTCATCGGGACCGAAGAGCTGCTGGCTGTACCCTTCGATGATGCCGGCGGCATAGGCGGCGGCGATGTAATCTTTGGCCCAGTGCCCGGCGGTGTCCTCAAATACCTTGCCCTGTCCATCCGGCAGGTCGAAGGCCTTAACTAGAACGGTAGCAAATTCCGCTCTGGTGATAGAGTTATCCGGTCTGAAGGTGTTGTCGGGATAACCGGAGACAGCCCTCATTCCTACCAGGCTGCGGACGGCTTCTTCTGCCCAGTGTCCGCCGATGTCAGTCAGTACAACCGGCTCCGGTTCTACCGGCGGTTCTACCGGCGGCTCAACTGGTATCTCAGTGGCTATCACCGCGAAGTGGCCGGTTTTGAAGGTCTCACCCCTGACACTGGATGCATAAACATCTACAGAATCCAGCTCCACCCATTCATCCGCATTTTCGTCAAATCTGTAGATGGATAAGGTGTATTTGTCGAGGTTTGCTGCGTCCTTATTAAAAGGCAGTTTAACGATGACCGGTTCGAGGAAGTCGCCCGGGGCTTCTTTAGTAAATTCGTAAATGTAACCCAGGATAACGCTGTCCTCGGGGGCGTCGATCTCATCGCTGTCGAGACGCTCGATATCTCCTCTGGTGTCCTCATCCACTGCCCCCTTGGGTATATTCACCACCATTTTATACATTTCCGCTGTGGTCCCGGTGGTGCGGATGGCAAAGCCCGCCTGGCCGCCTCCGCCTCCGCCGCCACCTCCGCCTCCGCCGGATGAGGCGGTCTTCGGGAAAACTGCGGTTACAATCCCGGAGTCAGCGGCATTGGTTGCAGTCGCTCCGGCTACGGTAAAGAAGTTTCCAGATACGCCGGTCAGGGTGTAGCCGGTTTTTGGTGCAATGGTAATAGTGGCTGTGTAAACAGTATTGCCGGCAAACGTAGTGTTGTCTGGCGACCAGCTTACGGTTCCGGTATACTGGTCATTGGCGGTTATGGCTGTTACCGGAGTCCCGCCGGTTACCGGCGCGGTTACTCCTGTTATCACAGCAATATTTATAGTCTCTTCCACCGTAACATCGAACTTGTACAGCCAGTCATAATCCGGATCGGCCTCAGCATAATCGCGGTATACGATCAACTGGGTCTCACCCGGAGCTAGGGCTTCAAGGACAAAGTTTCCGGTCACAGGGTCAGTGGTCACCTCAACAATACTGGGATCGGCGCTAGCCCAGGCCAGCAGGTCGGTTGCATTGCGTCCCATTATTTTAATGGTATACTCATCAACATCTGTACTGCTGCCTTCCGCTAAAGTAAGTGGGCCTGCCTCCAAAACGGTCTCAGAGCGAATCGCAGCCAAAGCCAATGAAATCCTGGCATATCCGTCGGCATCGACAAACCCCGCCAGCGCTTCCTGTTGAGCAATCAACTTCTCTGCTGTCCAGCCGATCGCTGACAATCTGCCGCTGAAGGTCTGGTTTGCAGTGAGCGATAAGGCCGCATCCATAGCCTCTTCCAGGAAACCCGGCATATTGTTCAGCAGGTACTGGTTGGTGCCTGTGGCCAACAGGCCTGCCTCTGCTTCGGTGATTACGCCGGGAAGGGCTTCGCGGGCATCGTAGAAGAGTCCATAAAATTCATCCATGGTTATATCCGCCCCGAAAAGGAGCTGGAATTCGTCGACATACTCTGCTCTAAAGTCCTCCAGGGTGTTTCTCAGCTGGGTTGGGTCAGTAGAATAATAGATTTCACCCAGACCGGCGAATATGTCTTGGGCTGCTTCCCGGGCCGCTTCTTCGCTCCCAAAACGCGAAATCACTTCACTGGTCAACAGGTTGTTGCCGGTGCCGACCCCCAGAACTTCATTCCAATCTGCTTCGGATCCGTTCACCGCAAAGTCCTGCAATTCGTCACGGGCAGCACTGATGCTGGTCTTGTCATAGTCGCTCATGTATTGGTATATATCCTGCATTTGAGCAACCATATCATCAATAACATCCGCATTGGCATAATTGCTTGTGGAGAAAAGGCAAAACAGTGACAACAGCAATATAAAACCTGGTTTTCGCATCCACTTCATTTGATTATGTATTCCTCCTTCCAAAAGAGATATATTTCCGGACAGCTTTTACCCCCCTCCGTAATTGTCTAGATTGCCAAACAATGATAAGATATTGAAGTGTTATCGCCAAACCGCACCGCGGCTTATTCCCTAGGCACTTTTCGATCGCTGAGCAAAAACAAGCTCCCTTAAACCCCCGCGCTTTTAAAAGCACCTGGTCTAAAGGGCTCTTACTGATTTATCGGTTGGAACCATAAAGACTACATCTCATTTAATAACTGATAGACTTTTAAAATCACCACAGTTGCTTCAGCCCGGGTGGCATGCTGAGCAGGCACAAAAGAACCCAAATCCCGACCGGTCATGATTCCGTTGGTCAGGCTGAATGCCACTCCCGATTTGGCCCAATGCGAAATTTGATCCTGGTCAGCAACCGCACTGAGGATCAGCAAAATCTGATTTTCACTAACCGCGACGCCCTTTTCTTTAAGCAGCAAGGCCCGGCTGATTATCACGCTGATTTGCTCGCGGGTGATGGGATCTTCAGGTCCAAATTGGGTCTGGCTGTAGCCGTCTATGATGCCCAGCTCGGCAGCTTGATTAACGGCATTGCAATACCAGGCGGTAAGCGGAACATCATCAAACCTGCTGCTATTATACGACCCCGGCGTCTGACCCAGTGCCCGCAGCATCAAGGTTGCGAACTGGGCTCTGGTAATAGGTATCTGGGGGCCAAACTGGGACGGGGTCATGCCAGCTGCCAAACCTTTTTGACAGGCCTGGTTGATGGGATCTTCAGCCCAATGGCCGATGATATCTGTGAATGGACTGATTACCGGAACCGGGGCAGGGGTAGTATCCTGAGCGGGCTGAGGCTGTTCCTGATCGTTCTTTTGGCCGGGGGATGAGCCCCCTCCACTTGAGGGCCCGCTATTATGCTGCTCGTCTTCTTCATCTTCAGGGTCATCCTCATTCCCGCCCAGCAAGGCCTCCATGATAGCATCATGTATCGGCAATAGTGAAGGATGAAGCTCACCATTTTCCCTGGTGTAATCAATTTCATCCCCATAGCTGCTCAGAAGAGCATTGAAGAAGGTGCGATGCTTACGCCACAATATGACTTCTTCAAAAGACTGATACATCTGGGAATCGAAATTTTCCTCAGTCAGGGTGCCGTAACCCTTGACGGTATCTTCCAAATCAATTAAAAAGGCCTCGATATCGCTTTCAGAAGCCCCGCCTGCGATAATGCAGTCGACCATTTCCGAATAGTCCTGTTTCAGGATCTGGTAACTGGATAAAAAATCGGCGGCCGTACAGGGCCGATAGACGGGAATGAAGGTTGTCAGCAGGAAAACAAATAACGTGAAAACGGTTAATCTTCTTAAATTCAAACAGTTATTCATTAATAATGCGTTCCTCTCCACATTACCAATCTATATATTTTTTGGCAATTATATGTGTTTTGGCTAAATCTTCGATAATAAATGTGTTTTCTCCTGCAAGAATGAAGAAATAATTGGAATAGGTAAGTAAAAAGAGGAACAATATAGTCCCTCTTTTAAAAATCTCATTTATAGCATTGTTATAGCATTGTTCCGGTATTAGATGAAAATATTATTTAAGGTAGTCGGGCACCAGGTCATTTCTGACTATATCTTGATAGGTTTCCCGCTTAAGGATCAAATGGGACTTGCCGTCTTTGACCAGAACCATGGCCGGCCGGGGAATGCGGTTGTAGTTGCTGGACATGGCATAATTGTAGGCTCCGGTAGCAAAAACCGCCACTATATCTCCGCTCTCAACCGGGGCCAGTCTGGCATCCCAGATCAGCATATCTCCTGATTCGCAGCATTTACCTGCAATAGAGACCTGTTCTGTGGCCTCCTGAATAGCCTTATTGGCTACCATTGCCAGGTATTTGCTGCCGTACAGGGCAGGGCGGGGATTATCGGTCATGCCTCCGTCCACAGCGATGTATTTGCGAATCCCCGGCACCTCTTTACCGGAACCGACCGTATAAAGGGTGATCCCGGCAGGTCCGACAATAGCCCGGCCCGGCTCTACTATAATCCGCGGCTTCTTCAGGCCATATTGGTCAGCTTTAGACTGCACCGCTTTAGTCACTGCCTGCGCCCAGTCATCCGGTTTTCTGGGCTCATCCCCGGGAAAATAATATATGCCGAAACCGCCCCCGATATCGAGTTCCTGGAATTCATGCCCGGTAAGTTCCTTAACGTCAGCCATGAAATGCATCATCAGTTCGGCGGCATGTTCGAAGGACTCCATTTCAAATATCTGTGATCCGATATGGCAGTGCAGCCCCACAAGTTCAAACGCACCGCATCCCAGAGCAGCCTGCACCGCTTCCATAGCCTGCCCGCCGGGCAGGGTGAAACCGAATTTGGAATCGATCTGGCCGGTTTTGATAAATTCGTGGGTATGGGCTTCCACCCCCGGGGTGATGCGCAGCAATATGTCCTGTTTTACCTGCAGCCCCTGGCAGATCTGGTTTAGGGTTTTTAGTTCCTGGAAATTGTCGACCACCACGCGCCCTACTCCAAGCGCAACCGCCATTTCCAGCTCGCCGGGCGATTTGTTGTTGCCGTGAAAATAGACCTTTTCCATAGGGAAGCCCGCATTCATAGCCGTGAACAATTCCCCGCCGGAAACTACGTCCAGCCCCAGCCCTTCCTCATTCACTATTTTGCACAGGGCGGTATTGCATAAAGCCTTGCTGGCATACAGTACCAGGGTATCGCCCGACACCCGGAAAGCGTTGCGGAAAGCCCGGCAATTCTCCCTAAAGCCGGTTTCATCTATAACCCACAGCGGAGTTTGATACTGCTCCACCAATTTGGTGGCATCTACCCCGCCAATTTCCAAGTTGCCAAATCCATTTATCCTCATGGTGCCTGTCAGATGCAAACTCTTCAGCTCCCCAATCACTAAATCGTGAATATTGTATCATTTCCTGTCGTTAAGGGTCAATAAAAGGCCCGCGGATATACAACATACAATCATAATATTGACGGTTCGAGGCAAGTGTGATGGTTGAGCCTGCCCCAATCCGGACACAGAACACAGGGGAACGGTTGAACCGTCCCCCTGGAAAACCGTCCTCGATTGCTGCTCAAGTCTTACGGTGTGACCCCGATAGGGCTTGCCGCATCTTTTTCCAGCTTATCCTTTTGCGCCTGGAGATCCTGGATTTGCTTTTGTAATGCGCCGTTGTTGTTGCGAAGTTCTTTAATGGTGCGCGCAATCTTGAAATACCTCACGCTGTCAAGCAAAAAAGTGATTAAAGCGCCGCCCAAAGCCGCCACTAAAACCACCAAGGCCAGAGATATCTGCGGTGTGCTCCAGGTGATGAAATGAATCTCTACGGCAGCAGGATTCTGAAAGATAAAGGTTAACATAGCCGCCAGAAAAAGCACCGCTCCTATTAAATAAACCTGCATCCTTCCTACCCCATTTCGCTGTTTTTTCATTTCCTTGAGCATATATTTTCGTTCTTTTTGTCAAAATTCCTGCCTTCCTGCTGCTCCAGCAATGGTTTTGATCTCAGCATCAGGCTCCACATGGATAAGCACCGATGAAAACGGCACCCGCTCGCCAATGGATTTTTCTATGCTGTCACACAGGTCATGGGCCTCCTGCACGCTGGTTCGGGCGTCTATGACCAGATGCAGGTCGATATGGGCTTCGCGCCCGGCACGGCGCGTGCGCAGGTCATGGTATTCCACATAGAGGTAATGGTGTTCGGCCAAAACGTACTGCACCTCCTGCAGGTGATGCTCTTCCAGGGAGGTATCCAAAAGGGGCACAAAAGCCTTCCGGGTCAGGTCATAGGCGGCTTTGACAATCAAACCGGCTACGACGATGGCGGCAATAGGGTCTATGATCTGCAGTCCGGTTATTTTTATCAGCAAGAGCCCGATAAATACGCCTAAGGAGGTATAGACATCGGTGCGCAGGTGCATGCCGTCCGCTTCCAGGGCAATGGAATGGTGTTCCCGACCGGTTTTCAGCAGGTAATTTGAAACTACCAGATTGAGGACGGTCGATACCCCCATTATAACCAGGCCCCAGGTGGGCTCCATGGTTTCTCCGCCAAATCTGATCTTTTCTATGGCCTCTTTGATAATCAGGGCTGCCGCCACGAAGATCAGCAGGGCTTCAATAGTCCCGGATATATTTTCGATTTTTCCGTGGCCAAAGGGATGCTCCTCGTCCGGGGGTTTGGACGATTCTTTCACCGCAAAAAGGGCAATAACCGCGGCTACCAGGTCATTGCCGGAATGAATGGCTTCAGAGATGACGCTTATGGAACCGCTCAAGACGCCGGCGACGAATTTGGCGGTCATCAGGAACAGGTTGCTTATAACGGATATTATTGCTGCTCTGGTCTTGATCTGTGTGTCCACAGCCCACCCCTCCGTTAAAAAAACGGGACTTCATAATATGAAGTCCCGCGGATTTCCGCTGCTCAATGAGCCCGGCTAAAAGCCTGACTAAACGCAGTGATGTTGTTATTAAGGTCTAGTATAGGGGACAAAGACTTGTCCTGTCAACGGATTTCGTCTAAGCCGCCTTTTTGATCTCGTACCACAGGGGGCTGGCAATGCAAATAGAGCTATAAGCCCCCACCACAAAACCGATCAGCATGGCTGCCACAAAGAATTTGAGGGTGGCGCCGCCCAGAATCAGCAAGGCCACCAGGGTCATAACGGCTGTCAGCACCGTATTGATGGATCGATTCAGCACCTGCAAGATGCTCTTGTTTAACAGCGTCAAATAATCCGGCTTTTTGGTGCTGCGCATGTTTTCCCGAACCCGGTCAAACACAACAATGGTGTCGTTGAGGGTAAAACCAACCACAGTCAGAATAGAGGCGATAAAGGGCGAATTAATTTCCCACTGAAATATGGAGAATACACCCACTACCACCAGGATGTTGTGCATCAGGGCCAGAACCGCCGCCACTCCGAAAGTCCATTCAAAGCGGAAGGAGATGTAGACCAGCATCAAGACCAGGCCTATCCCCAATGCCATAAGTGCGTTGAGGCCCAGTTCCCGGCCTATGGTAGCCCCGACGCTCTCGGCGCTCATCAATTCCACTTCGCCGAACTTGGTCTCTAAGGCATTGATCAAAGCTTTGGTCTGTTCCTGATCCAGTTCGCTGGTGCGGATAAAATAGGTGTTATCAATGTTCTTCTGCACCTCGGATTGTTCCAGTCCTACCGGCACCAGGGCTTCCCGCACCTCCGGGGCGCTTACGTCGGCAGCCATTTTCACATGCACGATGGATCCGCCTCTAAAGTCGATCCCCAGGTTGAGTCCATTGAGAAAAAGGGAAGCTATTCCCGGAATAATCAATATTAAAGATATGATGTAGAAAATTTTCCTGCGTTCAATAATCATGGCAATCCCCTCCTTATACCCCGTATAGCTTGGTGTTCTTGGTAAGATTAGAGGCCAGACCCAGCAAATAACGGGTAAAGGTCAGAGCGGTAAACATGTTGATTATCAACCCGATGGAGAGGGTAACAGCAAAGCCTTTTACCGAGCCGGTGCCAAAATACATCAAGACTACCGTGACCATCAAAGTGGTGAGGTTGGAGTCGAATATGGTCCAGAAGGCGCGTTTAAAACCGGCGTCTATAGCGGCCTGCAAAGTCTTGCCCCACCTGATCTCCTCCTTGATGCGTTCGTAAATAATGATATTGGCATCGACCGCCATGCCGATTGACAGCACAAAGGCGGCGATACCCGGCAGGGTCAGGACCGCATTGAGCAGGACCATGCTCCCCAAGACCAGCAGCCCGTATAAGACAATGGAAATGTCGGCAATCAAACCCGGCAGCCGGTAATAGCCCAGCATAAAGAGGAAAACGGCCAGTATGCCGATCATGCCGGCTTTAAGGCTCTTTTCCAGCGAATCCGCACCCAGGCTGGGGCCGATAGAGCGCTTTTCCAGAACATTGAAGCTGACCGGCAGGGCTCCGGAACGCAGCAATACCGCTAAATCCTGGGCTTCCTTGGCGTCGAAATTGCCTTCGATGATAGCATTGCCGTCGGTTATGGCCTGGTTGACGATGGGGGCGCTGATGGGCTTGCCGTCCAATACGATCACCAGCGGTTTGCCTACATTGGCGGTAGTGGCCTGGGCAAACAGATCGGCGCCTGCTTTGTCGAACTTGAGTTCCACATAGGCCTCCTGGGTGTTGGGGTTGACCCGAGCCTGGGCATCAGTCAAATTCTTGCCGCTTACCAGAACATTGCCTTGCTCATCCTGAAACTCCAACTGAGCTACGTTTTTGAGTATATCTACGGCGGCCTCAGGATCATCTTCCCCGGCGATCTCGATAACCACCCGATCTTTTCCCTGTGGATACAGGCTGGTCTCTCTGACCCCCAGGCTGTCTACGCGGTCGCGTATGATGCCTACGGCTTTTTGAATGGTGTCATCAGTGATCGGTTCACCCGGCTTTTCCTGGGCCTGTAATACCACCCGCAGGCCGCCCCTTAAATCCAAGCCCAAATCCAGGTTGTTTACCAGGGGCTTCTGCAGGAAAAATACAGCCAGACCCAGGGCGATCACAATCACTGCACTTATCGCAATACTTAAGTTTCGGTTCACTAATGCATTCCTCCACAACTTTACTTAGATCAGCTTGGCTCCATTTATAATGAGTTCGAATTCGCAGCCCAGAAAATCAGCGGCCCGGCGGCACAACAGCATGCGGCTCAGGAAAATCTCGAAATACTCCATCACCGGGCAGATAGCGGTGTCTATAGCCATCACCATGGAGATGAGCTGTTCCTCTTCATCGATATTCACAATAGAATACTCTACAGCGTAATTGACCCGGTCATGAATATCGAAGGTGGCGACATCATGGTTCCTGACCCGGTTGCGGTGTACATGCGACTTGTCAGCCAGGATCAAGGCTGCAGCCACCGCGTTTACCGGTTGACCGCTGCCTTCGTCATGATTGCCGATAGCCGCACAGATGACGGAGATTTCATCTTCCTGCATTTGCATACGGTTGAGCAGCTCCCAGGCGATCAAGGCCCCGGCCTGGCTGTGACCGTTGCGGTTGATGACATTGCCGATATCATGCAGATATCCGGCAATCGCTGCCAGATCGGCCATGCGTTCGGGGTACTTCAATTTAAGCAAGATTTCCCGGCTAAGCCGCGACACCACTTTAACATGGACCTGGCCGTGATCAGTGTAGCCAATCGCTTCCAGATGCTTATTCCCCTGCTTGATAAAGCCCTTCACCAGGGGGTGGCGATAAAGGTCGGCGACTTCGAGCATGATTATTCTGCCTCATCGACGCGGTAGGCTACCGCGGTTTTCAAAAACTCGATCTCTATGTTGTCATTGACTCTGATCATGACGGTCTTGTCTTTTATGCGGGCTACTTCCCCCCTTATGCCGCCGATGGTCACAACCTTCTCGCCCCTTTTGAGGGATTCCAACAGTTCTTTATGACGCTTCTCCTGCTTTTTGCGAGGTTGTATGATAAACACCCAAAAAATCGCAATAAACCCGCCAAAATAGAGAACCAAGGTTAGTACGGAATTGTCCAGTGGCATTCGATATCACCCCTTACATTTGATCAACTTAAGTTAAATTCGCGACTTAAGGCGAAAATCCTCTAAGATATTTGATAAACAGTTAAAAACTGGTGGTAAAAGTCCATATATCGGCCTGCCCGGATAGCCTGGCGGGCTTCTTTCATCAGGTTCACCAGAAAATGCACGTTATGGTAAGTGATCAGCCGGTGGGCCAGCATTTCACCGGCTTTAACCAGATGCCTGATATAGGCGCGGCTGAAACCTTTACAGACCGCACAGCCGCAGTCTGGATCCAGGGGCAGAAAATCCTCGGCATATTCCCGGTTGCGCACGGTAATCCGGCCCTGGCGGGTATAGGCGCTGCCATGGCGGGCTAAGCGGGTGGGTAAGACGCAGTCGAACATATCTATGCCGTGCCGTATCCCCTCCAGCAGATCCTCCGGCGCACCCACGCCCATCAGGTAGCGCGGGCGTTCCCGGGGCAGCAGGCTGTCCATGGCTTGTATGGTCTCATACATCTCCTTTTTGGATTCGCCTACACTGAGACCCCCGATGGCATAGCCTGGGAAGTCCAGGGCCAGCAAATCCTGGGCGCTCTTTAGACGCAAATCAGGGAAAACATTGCCCTGCACGATGCCAAATAATATCTGCCGGTCGGAATGGTGTGCTTCCCGGCACCTCCTGGCCCACAGCGTGGTACGTTCCACCGCCTGCCGGGCTTCCTCGTAATTGCAGGGATAGGGGGCGCATTCATCGAAGCACATGGCGATATCGGCCCCCAAATCCATCTGGATCTGCATTACCTTCTCAGGGGTGAGAAAGTGGGCGGATCCATCGATGTGGGACTGAAACTCCACTCCTTGGTCACTGATCTTGCGCATGGCACTGAGGCTGAAAACCTGAAACCCGCCGCTGTCGGTCAATACCCCTCGCTCCCAGTTCATAAAGCTGTGCAGTCCGCCGGCCCGTGCAATCAGCTGCTCACCGGGGCGCAGGTAAAGGTGGTAGGTGTTTGACAATATTATGGAGGCCCCGATCTGATAAAGATCGTCCGGGGTCAGAGTCTTGACCGTGGCCTGGGTTCCCACCGGCATAAACACCGGAGTCTCGGCATTTATATGCCCGGTTTTCAAGCAGCCCGTCCGGGCCCGGCATAAGGGATCATTCTTCTCTATTGTAAACATCATAGCACCTCAACTGTACTTGTAAATTTATCCGTTCAAGACAAACCACATACTTTTCAGCAAATCAACATCGCGTCTCCATAACTGAAGAAGCGATACTTTTCCTTAATGGCGTGCTGATAGGCCTGTCTGGTCTTTTCCACCCCCAAAAAGGCCGATACCAGCATCAGCAGTGAAGATCCGGGCAGGTGAAAATTGGTTATCAGCTGGTCAATGGCATTAAAATCGTAACCAGGGTAGAGGAAACAGTCGGTTTCCCCCTGCCCGGCCCGATAACCCCGGTCTTTATCATAAATGGTCTCCAGGGTGCGCACCACGGTAGTGCCTACCGCGGTGATCCTCCCCCCCTTTTCCCGGGCCCGATTGAGCAGGGATGCTGTTTCGGCGCTCACCTGGTAAAACTCGCTGTGCATCTGGTGCTGGCGAATATCGGCGCAGCTGACCGGGCGGAAAGTCCCCAATCCCACATGCAATACCACCGTGGCTATCTGAACTCCCTGGGCCTTTATCTCCTCCAGCAGGGTTGTGGTAAAGTGCAGGCCGGCCGTAGGCGCGGCTGCCGAACCGCTGTGTCTGGCATAGATGGTCTGGTAGCGCTCCGCATCACCTGACTCGTCACTGCGCTCTATATACGGCGGCAACGGGATATGCCCCGCCCGGGCAATAAACCCATCCTCATCACAATGGTTTAAGACCAGCCGCCTCCCTCCGGGAAAACCAAGCTCGGCGGTGATGACTGCCTCAGCCTCTTCAAACCCGGGGAAGAGTATGCGGTATCCGGGACGCAGGCGGCGGGCCGGCCTTACCAGGGCTTCCCATTCCGGGCCCTGTTTGCGCAGGAGCAATATCTCCACCTGCCCCCCGCTCTCTTTTACTCCCAAGAGCCGGGCGGGAATGACTTTGGTGTCATTTAAGACCAGTACATCGCCGGGATGCAGGTAGTCTGCCAGCTCTTTAAAATAGCGGTCATGCATCGCCCCGCCTTTGCCTTCCACCACCAGGAGACGGGAAGCATCCCGCGGTTCGGCCGGATACTGCGCAATCAGCTCCGGCGGCAGGTCATAATGATACTGCGCTAAATCATAATAGGGGCTGTTGTCATCCACTGACATGGATATTATCTCCTCAAAAACAGATTTAACAGGACGGTCAGGATCAAGCTCAGAATCAAGCCGGTAGCCAGCGGAAAGTAGAGGGTGAAATTGCCGCGGCGGATCACAAAATCACCGGGGATGCGAAATCCCTCTCCGCCCAGCTTGCTCATCAGCAATAATCCCAGCCCTGCCAGGAGAATTAACGCCCCCATGGTGATGAGGAGCCTGGCGATACTATCCATACCATTCATGATTTTGGGTTCTCCTTCTTCCGTTTCGCAGAGGCATAGCGCTCCTGTTCGCTGTACAGGCATCCGCAGTACTGCTGCCGGTAAAGCCCGGCCTCCTTGGAGCGGCTGACGGTCTCTTTATAGTCGCTGCGGAAGTCCCGGTACAGGAAGGGGACCCCATATTTTTCAGCAGCCATCTCCCCGGCCTCCTTGATGAGGTCATGCTTTTGAAAGGGGCTGACCAGAAGCGAGGTCGAGAAATAATCGAACTTGCCGGAGCGGGCCATCTGTGCGGTCTTGTGCAGGCGGATCTGATAGCATAACTGGCAGCGCTTCTGTTCCCGGAAAGTAATGTGGTGGAAATAATCCACCGGGTTGTAGGGCTCCTCGCCGATCAGTTTGAGCCCCTGCTGCCGGGCATACTCCTGCAAAGCCTCCAGGCGTTTGGCATATTCAGTAAAAGGGTGAATGTTGGGATTGTAAAAATAGCCCCGCACATCAAAACCCTCTTTTCTGAGGGCGGGAAGGGGAACGGTGGCACAGGGCCCACAACAGGTATGCAAGAGTACTTTGTCCATAATTCACTCCATTACTCGCCATCATCAGGCGCGTCAGCGCCAAGGTTAAAAAGGTCAGATTTCCAGGCCGGATTTAAAGGATAACCCAGATGCTTGTAGGCATTCTCCGTAGCCACGCGCCCCCGCGGGGTCTTTTGTATCAATCCCAGTTTAATCAGGTATGGTTCGTAGACATCGCTTAAGGTATCTCCTTCTTCTGACACCACGGCAGCCAGTGTTTCCAGGCCCACCGGGCCTCCCCCGAATTTATTGATCAGGGCTTCCAGTATCATTCTGTCCACGTTGTCCAGGCCGCATTCATCGATTTCCAGGCTGCTCAAGGCCATTTGAGCCAATCTCAGGCTTATCACCCCGTCGCCTTTCACCAGGGCAAAATCCCATACCCGGCGCAGCAAGCGATTGGCGATGCGCGGCGTGCCCCTGGCCCGGCGGGCGATCTCCCGGGCGCCCTTCTGGTCTATACGCAGGCCCATAATCACAGCCGCCCGCTCGATGATCAACAAAAGGTCATTTTCATTATAAAAGTCCAAGCGGCAGTTGATGCCGAACCGGTCCCTTAAGGGTGAACTCAAGAGGCCTGGACGGGTGGTGGCGCCTATCAGGGTGAAAGGAGGCAAATCCAGGCACAGTGTCCTGGCCCCGGGCCCCTTGCCGATAACTATATCGATCGTGTAATCCTCCATAGCCGGATACATGATCTCTTCCACAGTACGGTTTAAGCGGTGTATCTCATCGATAAACAGGATCTCACCCGGCTCCAGGTTGGTTAGAATCGCCGCCAGGTCTCCGGGACGTTCGATAGCCGGGCCCGAGGTTTTGCGGATCGATTTGCCCAGTTCATTGGCTATGATAGTGGCCAGGGTGGTCTTGCCCAGACCCGGAGGCCCGCTCAAGAG
>NZ_DIPG01000094.1:52299-56868 GCF_002426325.1 Syntrophomonas sp. UBA5494
CTTTGACCTTGCTCTGCCCGATATAGTCCGCCAGTCGCAAAGGCCTCAGGGAGGTATTCTCTTGATGATCCTCTTCCCCGATAAAGTGAGGCGATATTAAGCGCTCATCCCGCATGTCCTGCCTCCCTCCTATTTCTTAAGCTGTTGGGCTTTCTTCTTCAGCACCAGCTTGACATTATGGGCTACTTCCCGGCCTAACAGCCCCTGGTTTTTCAACTCCATCAACTCGGGAAAAACCTCGCTGCGGTTGTATCCCAGGGCCTCCAAAGCCTCCATAACTTCGCTGAAGGGCAGGGGGCTCTCGGATGGCGTCGGGGTCAAAGCCAGTTCGGCAGGCACCTTGTCTTTCAATTCAAATAATAAGCGCTGGGCGCTCTTTTTGCCCACCCCGGAAATCGCCAGCAAAGCCTTTTCGTCCTGACTGGCGATGGCCTGGTAGAACCGGGCCGGTTCCATATGGCCGAGCACGTTGAGAGCGGCTTTAGCGCCGATGCCGGATATGGACAAGAGGAGCCGGAACAGATCCAGTTCGGCCTGATCCAGAAACCCGTACAGCTTAAATTCATTCTCGGAAACCGCCAGATGCGTGTGGAGCATAACCGGCTGCCCGCACTGGGGCAGCCCGTTATGCGCACGCGGGTGGATGTTGATTTCATAGCCCAGGCCGTTCACGTCGATTACAGCCAGATCCCCTCTGAGGTTGTGCAAAATACCCTTAACAAAAGCAATCATAAACAAGCCACCTTTGCCTGCGAATTTCCATAGCCTAAGCCTTATATAAATTGGATAAGCGGTGGAAGTGCAGGTGGCAGATGGCCGCGGCCAAGGCATCTGCAGCATCATCCGGCTGCGGCGTTTCTTTGAGGGCCAGCAGCTTCTGCACCATGTACTGCACCTGCTTTTTATCAGCTCCGCCGTATCCGACCACCGCCTGTTTGACCTGCAGCGGGGTGTATTCGGCTATACAGAGTCCGGCCTGGGCACTGGTCAGTAAAATCACTCCGCGGCTCTGAGCCACCGTAATTACGGTTTTGGCATTTTTGTGATAGTAGATCTGTTCTACCGCTACCGCATCGGGCTGAATATCCTCAATCAGCTGAGTCAATTCCCGGTTGATCGACAGCAGTCGCCGGGGCATCTCCATATCCGCAGCGGTGGTGATCAAGCCATAGTTCAGCAGGCGCATGCGCCCGCCGCGGTATTCGACCGCCCCGTAGCCGGTGCGGGCGGTCCCCGGGTCAAGTCCTAAAACCCTCATAAAAGCGACTTCCTTACCCCATAGATACATTTATGATACTTGATATTGTTTTCCAGTGCCATGAGTAAATAGCCCAGAAAATAAAGACTAAGGCCAGATAACCGGCCTTAGCATAAGCAAACTTGTGTTCGGGGGCCTTTACATATATTCGTCGAGGCTATCCAGGGCGTCGTTTAACATGGCTTCATTCGCAAATTCATACTGGCCATTGCGAATGGCAGCTACAATTTCCCCCGGCAAGACATCTATTCTGATGGTCGTAACCCTTAAGAGTTCGTCATGAGCCGCATCCGGCCCCTTGTAAACGGCCAGACGCCCCTGATATTCCTTTATCCGGGTCTTCTCGTAGTCCTGCGGGCACCAGTCGCCGACCAGCTGCCGCAAGGTGATGGTGTTGCCTTCGATTTTAACCATATAGCCGTTCTGTTCATTGTACAGCTGCCGGATTTCATCCACGGTTTTGCCGATCAATTCTATAGCATTGGGAAACTCAGAAATGACCACATGGCCGCATTGCTGATATTCCCGCTCGTAGATCACCTGGGTGTTGTTGTCCACCCTGCTCTGTACCGGCTCAACCTCAACTATCGGCTTGCGTTCATTAACCAGTTTATTAAAGGGCTGCCCGCCGGTGAGAAAAAATCCCAATCCCACCCCCAGGAGCAAGGCTGCCACAACCAGAGCAATTATTCCCTTATGCCGCATGGTTTATCACCTCTGCGACTTATTATTGCCAAATTATGCAAAATTATACCCCTGCCTTGGCCGCTTTCGGATATGCTTATAACCGGGGTCTTAAGAACAGCGCTATATCATGTGGGTTGACCAGGGCGCAATCAGCCCGGATGTGCTGTTTTTTGAGAGGGCTGCCAAGGTGATAAACGCCACAGAATCGCCGGCCTACTCCCGCCGGAATCTGGTCGCTGTTACCGCAGGCTAAATAATAAGGGACAGGTGCACTCCTCCCGGCGGGAAGACGGCGCGGCTGTCCCCTGGTGTTTTCTGAATTATTAACTCAGTTTATCTAAAACGTCCTCGGTGAGATTCATATTGGTATATACTTTTTGAACATCGTCATGATCCTCTAAAAGATCTATCAACTTGATGATTTTCAGGGCGGTATCCACATCACTGATTTCCACCTGGGTTTCCGGCAGCATGTCTAAATCGGCCTCAGCTATGGCAATACCCGTATTTTCAAGGGCTTCCTTCACCTCCAGAAAATTGTCCTGGCCAGTGATGATATCATAGCTGTCGCCCTCGTCGCGCACATCATCGGCGCCGCACTCCAGGGCCATAAGCATCAGTTCTTCTTCATCCGGGGCATTGGCTTTGTCAACGTTGATCAGTCCCACCCGTTTGAACATCCAGGATACACAGCCGCTTTCCCCCAGATTGCCGTTATGCTTGGAGAATAAATGCCTGATATCAGGTGCGGTGCGGTTGCGGTTGTCGGTGGCAATGTCCAGCATTACCGCTACTCCGGCCGGGGCATAACCCTCATAGCAAAATTCTTCGATGGCCTCGCTCTGTATCTCCCCGGTGCCCTTCTTTATGGCCCGGGTGATGTTCTCATTGGGCATATTGATGCTTTTGGCTTTTTGTATGGCCAGCTTCAGCTTGGCGTTGCTTTCCGGATCGCCGCCTCCGCCGCTTTTGACCGCAATTGTGATCTCTTTGGCGACTTTAGTGAATTCCTTGCCGCGTTTCTCATCGGAGCGCGCTTTCTTGTGTTTGATATTGGCCCATTTGGAGTGTCCTGACATTACATAAAACCCCCTTAATAACCGAATGCTACCAGAGTCCCGGTATCAGCCTTTTGCTATTCTGCATATATTCTTTATATCGATCCCCAAAATACTTCAACATGAACTCCTCCTCCAGCTTGATGCGATAGACCAGGGCCGGCAGGGTGAAGAGAAGCGTAATCAATAAAGCCCCCCAGGAATTGAAAATCATATCAATGGCCAGCAAGCTTATGAAGACCCCCAGGTATAAAGGATGGCGAATGCTTCGATAAGGGCCGCTGGTGACAAGCTGATGCCCCTCATATACCGCGATGCGGGGGTTAAAATATTTTCCTATGGCCCTTAAGCCCCAGCCTCGATAGATGCAGGAGATTACAAATAAAATTACGCCTATATATATGATGCCGGGCTCCAGGCCAGAAATACGCGTGTAATGGGTGGATAAGAAATCAATGGCGGCGTAAAAAAGGGCTATCATCGAGGACAACTGCAGATAAGCGTAAGACCATTGATCATCGTCCTCAGTGACGAATACATCAGGATCCTGATATAACAAGGTCTCGGAGATGATGGTCCAGATAAAATAAATGCCTACAAACCCGGTGATGACTGCAAAGTCAAATCTGGGCAGGCGGCCGCTAAGGACATAATTGTTGGCCACATAGGCCACATACAGGAATACCATTACGGCAACCGTAACCCGAATCAATACACTCTTTTGCCTGGAATTCATAGCATCATCCCTTCAATTCCCCGGTTTGGTTGTAAATCACTTTCAGTCCAGCTTCAAATCATCGGGCAGCACTGCTACCCGGGGCAGGTGCTGTTTGTGCCGGTTGGCTTTCATCATGGCCTCGATTTTGGCAATAACCGCCTCATCACCCTCGCCTGTACTCAGATAGGCGTCTAACTGCTTATAGGTGACCCCCATTTCCCCCTCATCGGTCTGTCCAACCCACAGCCCGCCGGAAGGCGGCTTATTTATAATGACATCCGGCACCTGCAGGTAACTGGCCAGGGCGAATACGTCTTTCTTCAGCAAGTCGCCCAGTATCTGCAAATCCACCGCACTGTCGCCATATTTAGTGCTGTAGCCCACGCTGATCTCGCTTTTGTTGCTGGTTCCCACCACCAGATAGTTCCTGGCTTGAGCCAGATAGTACAGTGTCAGCATGCGCAGGCGCGGTTTTATGTTGGCCTTGAGCAGTTGGCCCAAGTCCCGATCCGTTTTGAGATAGGCCTCAAACTGGGCCACCAGGAGCAGGTAGGGATTATCAAGGTCTACGATTTGGTAGGGAATGTCGTTTTGTTCTGCCAGGAGCTGGCCATGCCAGAGGTCGGTCAGATTGCTTTCACAGGGTAAGAGTAAGGCCTGCGTCTGGCCGGGGAAAGCCCTTTTGGCAATCAGCGCCGCTACCGCGGAATCCACGCCGCCGCTTACCCCGAGTACCACCCCGTTCTTTCCAGCCGCTGCCACCTCGCTGCGCAGCCACTCTACCAGATAGTTTACCACTGCCTCCGGATTCATTGTTCTAGTCTCCTTTAAAGAATTCGTGTGCCCCC
>NZ_DIPG01000090.1:0-10210 GCF_002426325.1 Syntrophomonas sp. UBA5494
ATCTTTTAACCAGCGCCGGGCTGAGGAGCGGGGCAGGTGAAAAACGAAACGGTAGTTGCCTAGAGCTATAATAAACTCGAAAAGCGAGTAATATTCGGGTTCAACCGATTGCACAAAACATTTGGGACAGTGATGTCCCTTTTTTAAATATTCCACAAAGGAAAAGCCTGCGCTGCGGGCCGAGTCTTTGCAGTCTTCACACAGCCAGATGCGGGTGCGGTCCGGCCCCATGAGGTAGCGCACCTGAATAAGATCCGGATTTTCCCGGTAGAGCTTTTTTATCACCCGGTTCTTCAGGGAATACAGTTCCTGGCTTTGCTCTGGATAACGTTTGGCATAATGGTTAAGATGAAATAAGTAAAACGATATGCGCAGGACTTCCTCGCCGGGCAGGCCCGCTATGCTGGCCAGAAAACGGTCGTAATGGTGGACGGCCTTTAGCACTTTGCTGAACCGGGCCTTATTGAGGCCCCGGCCCCCCAGGAGGGATTTTTTATCTTGCAGGTCGGCCAGTGACGAATAAATATCGACCGCTTCCAGATCCTTCTCAGCAAACAGATAGCTTAGGCCCCCGTTGGCGTTGCGTAAGACCTGTGAGACCTGCAGATAGCCATATTCCATCAATTCGTGAACCTGGCGGTTGTTAAGCTGGTAGCGTCGGGCCACCTGGCTGATGGTCAGCAAGTTGGGCACCTTCCTTGCTTACTGATATTGCTTCCGGCCATCCGGATTCAGAAATCCAAATAAACCAAAAACCATTGAGATAAAGCGCTGCAATCTGAGCAAAACTGTATTGTTTTCAAGGGGGGATCCCGGCCCTGAGGTTCAAATCCGCAGAGATCAAACCGCTGATCCGGCCAGGATGCAGACTATTCAAGACAACTCCATAATCCGGATGGAGAAGCAGCCCTTATCTTAATTATCCGGAGCCGTGCCGGGTTCGCCTTCAGCTTGCTCAGGAACGGGCTCCAAGAGCCTCAAGGCCTCGGTTTCCCATTCCTGCGGCACTTTTATCACGGTTTCCGCATAAGGTCCTACCGACAGCGGAATCTGCGAAATGGCATTGCGTTCGATTCGATAAGGTATTTCCTGTGATCTTAACAGGCTTTCAATTATAATGTCATCAGGAGGAAAGACTCGTACTAGAGTAACCCAAACCATAGTCTGGTCGCGACTGCCCCCGCTGCCTTCAGGGGTCGGGGGAACGGAGTGACTGCTCATTACAACCCACCTCCTTAACCATATTGTACGCGAAAGAAAGAGGTTGAACAAATGAACCGCTGGACCTGGCAACAATTACATGGTCTCGAGTATATAACCGTGCCGTCCTGGCAGGAAAAAGGCGCGCAAGTGGTCTTTACCGCCCGCACCGGAGGCTTGAGCAGCCAGCCTTGCCACAGTTTAAACCTGGCCCTGCATGTGGGCGACGACCCCGAAAAGGTAGTGCATAACCGGCAGCTGCTGATGCAGCTTTTTGGCTTGGGGCTGGAGGATATGGTGTCCTGCCAGCAGATCCATGGCAGCGAAGTGGGTATAGTATCCCGCAAAGACCGCAGCAGCGGGGCTTACAGTGATCAGACCGCACTTTGCGGCTGGGATGGGATGATTACCGACCAGACCGATCTGGCTCTGGCCACTTTTTATGCCGATTGCATCCCATTATTCTTTTTTGATCCGGCCCGGCGGGTTATAGCCGTATCCCACAGCGGCTGGAAAGGTACTTACCTGCAGATTGCAGCCAAAACCGTACAGGCCATGGTCAAGACCATGGGCTCTGTTCCGGGGGATATACAGGCCTTTATCGGCCCCGGCATCGGCGCTTGCTGTTATCGCGTTCAGCCTGATCTGGTGCAGAAAGTAAAGGATAGATTTCGCGATTTTAGTGATATAATTTATGAGGATGAACACGGCTATACCTGGGATCTAAAAGCCACCAACGAGCAGATCCTGATGCTTGCCGGCATTCCCTGGGACAACATCATCACCTGCCCGTTGTGTACCGCCTGCTACCCGGAGCGCTTTTTTTCCTACCGCCGCGATCAGGGACAAACCGGACGCATGGGCGCGGCTATAGCTCTCAGGAAATAAGGAGAAGAAATGCAGAACACCAAGATACTGGTAGTCGATGACGAAACCTATATCGTTGAGCTGGTCAAGTTTAACCTGGAAAAAGAAGGATACAAAGTGGTTGTGGCCTATGACGGCCTCAGCGCCTTGCAGAAGGTCAAGAGCGAGATGCCCGACCTGATTATCCTGGATATCATGCTCCCCAAAATCGACGGGTTGGAGGTATGCCGTACTTTGAAACTCAACCCGGAGTACAACAGCATTCCCATCATAATGCTCACCGCCAAAGGCGAGGAATTCGACACCGTTTTGGGACTGGAGATGGGCGCTGACGATTATATCAAAAAGCCTTTCAGCCCCCGGGAGATGATAGCCCGGGTCAAGGCCAGGCTGCGCGCTTTGAAAATTCTGCAGGCCGAGAAGGCCATGGGCAAAAAGGTATATGTGTATAAAGATCTCCTGGTAATCCCCGAAAAGTATGAAGCCTTTATCGGTGAGAAGAAGCTGGAACTGACCCCCAAGGAATTTGAGTTACTGGGCCTGATGATCTCCAATCAAGGCAAGGTGTTTACCCGCGAAGCCTTGCTGGAAAAGGTCTGGGGCTATGAGTACTCTGGTGATACCAGAACGGTGGATGTTCACATTCGCCACCTGCGCCAGAAGCTCAGCGACGACTCGGCTTATCCGGATTATATTGAAACCGTCCGCGGAGTAGGTTATCGTTTTACTGAAGATAAATCGGTGATTTAGAGGTATTAAACATGGTTACATTACTGGATCAGCCTAAAATGCAAGCTATATTGACCAGCCTGGTCGAAGGCGTGATCATATTTGACCTGGACGGCCGGGTGATAGTGGCCAATCATGTCGCCGAGAGAATCTTTCGCACCGCCAGGGGCACCCTGGTAGGCAAGACCATGGAAACCATCAGCCCCAATAATGGCGAGTTGGTGGCCATGGTTGACGAAGCCCTGTTGGGGGGCAAAGAAACTTTTACTGAGACCATGCTGGGAACCCATAATCAGGTGTACCGGGTTCTGGTTCGGCCCATCAAGGACGAGCAAGGCCAGCTGGAAGGCACCGTAGTGGTTTTCCACGATATCACCGACATTCGTAATTTTGCCCAGGTCAGGTCCGAGTTTGCCGGCAACGTTTCCCACGAGCTGCGCACCCCTTTAACCTCCATCAAGGGTTTTGTAGAGACTCTTCTGGACGGAGCCATGGGCAATTCCGACACCTGCCGGCGCTTCTTGACCATCATCGACACCGAGACCGATCGTCTGAGCAGACTGATTGAGGATCTCTTGACCCTTTCTTCCATTGAATCCAAAGAAAAGCTGATTCAGCCCAAGCCGGTCGGCTTGGCCCGCTCTATCCGCTCGGTGATCAATATGCTGGGGCCGCAGATCAGTGAAAAGGATTTGATGGTTAAATTCATCTACCCGCCGGCCATGCCTGATGTGCATGCCGATGAAGACCTCCTGGGCCAGGTTTTGATCAATCTTTTGGATAATGCCATAAAATACACCCCTATCGGGGGAGTCGTGATCATTCGCTGCAAACAGCGGGAAAGCCGTATTATAATTACTGTGACCGACACCGGGGTGGGGATACCCGAGGACAGCATTTCCCGGGTGTTCGAGCGTTTTTACCGGGTGGACAAGGCTCGCACCCGCAGTCAGGGGGGCACCGGTTTAGGGCTTTCCATTGTCAAGCATATCGTGGAATCACATGGCGGGCAGGTGTTTGTCAAGAGTGAAGTGGGCAAAGGCTCCACTTTTGGAGTTTGTTTTCTGACTGTTTAGAGTCCCGGGAACCGGGAAGCAGGGAGTTGCGATTCATTGGGCATAGTCGAAAATCTACATAATATACAGCAAAAGATTGCAGCCGCCGCCCGGCGTTGCGGCCGCGACCCCCAGGAAGTCACCTTGATTGCGGTCAGCAAAACCGTAGGCTTAAAAGCCGTAGAGCAGGCCATGGCCCTGGGGCTGACCCATTTTGGCGAGAACCGGGCCCAGGAGCTGAAGCAAAAGCAGGGGCATTTCCCCGAAGCCCGTTGGCATATGATCGGCCGTTTGCAGACCAATAAAGTCAAGGACGTGGTCGGCACGGCGGCTTTGGTCCATTCCCTGGACCGCTGGTCTCTGGCCGAAGAGTTGGATAAAAGAGGCGGGTTGATGGGAATAGAGGTTCCGGCCTTGCTGCAGGTCAGTTTGGCCGGTGAAGCTCAGAAGACCGGGGTATTAGTTCCCGATATCGAAGAATTCTTGCAGTCGGTGGGGCAGTTGAAGTGGCTGAGGATAAAGGGTTTGATGACCATGGCTCCTCTTTCGGAAGATTCCGAAGAATCTCGGCCAATATTTAAAGAATTGCACGAAATTTATCGATGCTATAAGCGTAGGACTTGCCAGAATGTGGAGATGAGGCACCTTTCCATGGGGATGTCGCAGGATTTTGAAAGCGCCATAGAGGAAGGGGCTACCATGATTCGGGTAGGTACCGCGTTGTTTGGGGAGCAAAATCGTTAGTGAGCAAAGGGACAAGGAGGTAAGTAGAATGGGTAAACTTAACAAATTATGGAATTGGCTTGGTTTAGAAGCGGAGGAAGTCCAGGAGGAAGTCATCGATATGCCGGCAGTTCCCGAAGAAAACATGCGTAGTATTTCCAATGTGGTCAGCATACACTCCAATAAGACCATGAAAGTGGTGGTCTGCGAACCGGAAAGCTTCGATGAGGTGCAGATTCTGGCCGATCATCTGAAAAACCGCAAACAGGTAATCATGAACTTTGAAAATACCCCTAAAGAATTATCGCAGCGCATTCTTGACTTTGTAAGCGGCACCACCTATGCCTTGGACGGCAACAGCCAGCAGCTGGGCCAGCATGTGTTTATCTTCACCCCCAGCAATGTGGAGATTGCCAGGGACGCCCGGTCAATAATGCGCAAACATGGTTTAGGCAATATCTTCGGGGGTGATAAATAGTGCCCCAAAGACTGGCAGTTATCGGTTGCGGCAAAATGGCTTACGCCATACTCAAAGGACTTGACCGGCAGGCTTTTGCGGCAGTTTATTGCAATGATATCAACCCGGCCCGCAGCGCTTTGTTCGAGGCCGAGTTCGGAGCCGCGGCCTGCGCATTGTGCGAATCCATAGAGGCGGCCGATGTGATCATCCTGGCGGTCAAACCCCAACAGCTCGAGCAGGTCATGAAGGACAGCCTGGGAACCTGGAGTTCGGGTAAACTGTTGATCTCGGTTTTGGCCGGGGTCAAGACCGAAACCCTGGAAAAGGCCAGCGGCTGTAAAACCGCAGTCATCCGGGTCATGCCCAATACCCCCTGCTTAATCGGCCAAGGGGTATCGGCCCTGTGTGCGGGCAAGCTGGCTACGCCGGTGCAGATGCAGATCGCCCGGGATATTTTTGCCCAGTTGGGTGCGGCGGTAACTGTTGAAGAAAAACTGATGGACGCTGTCACCGCAGTCTCAGGAAGCGGCCCGGCCTATGTGTTTTTAGCGGTTGAAGCCATGATTAACGCCGCGGTGAATGTCGGCCTGGATGCGCCCCTGGCCCGGGAACTGGTGCTTGCGACCTTTAAAGGCAGCGTGGCCATGCTGGAGTCTGAAAGCCTGCATCCGGCTATACTGAGAGAACAGGTGTGTTCTCCTGCCGGCACCACCATCGCCGGGGTCAGGCAGCTGGAAGCCAACGGCCTGCGCAAGGCTTTCTTCGACGCCATTGAAAAAGCCTACCAGCGCTCCATAGAGCTGGGCAGACAATAAAAGACGGGAGAGAAAGAATTGAGCGGCTTATTAATCCAAATCGTCAATATCGCCTTCAGCGTATTAATCTGGATGGTGATTATACGCTGTCTGCTGTCATTTATACCCCATAATCCTTACCAGTCCATCATCCGTTTTGTGTACGAGGTCACCGAACCGATCATGGCCCCCTTCCGGCGCCTGGTGCCGATGCTGGGCGGGCTGGATCTTTCACCCATCGTGGTGGTTTTAGCTCTGGAAGTGGTGCGCTGGGCGGTTATCCGGGTCATATTGATGATATTCAGATTCTAACCGCCTGATCTAATAACTACGAATCATAAGAGCCGGTATCTGCCGGTCATTTGGTCATTTATCAAAGGAGTTGTCTTTTAAACTATGCGAGAATTAGAACTCCTGGCCCCAGCCGGAAAATGGGAAGTATTAGAGGCTGTGGCTGAGGCCGGGGCTGATGCGGTATACTGCGGAGACAAGCGCTTCAATATGCGCATGCTCAAACCCGGTATGAATTTCACCCCTGAGGAACTTCAGGATGCGGCCGCCTATCTGCATCAGCAGGACAAAAAATTATACATCACCGTAAACAACCTCTACTATGACCGCGAACTGAGCGAACTGCGCGGCTATCTGGATTTTGTGCAGGATATCGGGGCTGACGGCATGATCGTGCAGGATATGGCAGTGGTGGCTTTGGCCCAGGAAATGGGCCTGACCGTGCCCTTGCATGCCAGTGTACAGATGGGCGTCGGCAATCTGGCCGCAGTGCAGTTTTTGGAAGAGCAGGGTTTCACTCGGGCTATATTGTCCAAAAACCTCTCTCTGGCCGAAATAAAAAGCATTCACCAGAACTGCAGACTTTCCCTGGAATTCTTCGCCCACGGCGATCTGTGCATAGCCCATACCGGACAATGCTATATGAGCAGCTATCTTAGCGGCGCCAGCGGCAACCGGGGCCGCTGCATCAAACCCTGCCGCTGGGCCTACCGCCTCACCGGCGCAGCTGCCGACCCGAAAGAATTCAGCTACCACTTGGCCCACCATGACCTGTGTGTATATCCTTACCTGCGCGAATTAGCCCGGTCCGGGGTGCGCTCCTTTAAGATCGAAGGGCGCATGCGTGAAGCCGGGTATTTGACCAGCATTATTTCAGTTTACCGCCAGGCCCTGGACCGCATCATGAGCGATCCTGAAGCCGCCCCGGATCCGGAAGACCATCAATTGCTTATCAACCACCGGCAGCGCGATTTCACCCTGGGCAATCTCCTGGAGCGTCCCGGTCGGGAAGCGATCGGGCTGGATGGTTCGCGGGAGCCCTTTTTCCCCACCGAGGCCCGGCCTTTGTTGAGCCTTAAAGCTGAAGACTATCAGCCCCAAACGGTGCTTGCGCCCTGCCAGACGCAACTGCGGGTTAAAATAGGTTCTCTGGATCAAATGCGCGGACTGCTGGGCAGCGGGGTCAAAGAACTGATAATAGGAATGGAAAAGATGCGTCAGGAGGGCTCCAATTGGACCCGGCAACAACTCAAGACGGCCTTCGACCTGGCTGCAGCGGAGGATATCGGACTTTTTGCGGAAACCCCCCGCATCATCACCCAGGATAACCTGGACCCGCTGCGGAAAAATCTAAAAGCCTGGAGTCAATTTCCCTGGCAGGGGGTCATCGCTAATGAATACGGGGCATGGAAGCTGGCCGGAGAGATGGATATGGCGGTGGAAGCCGGGTATGGCCTGAATGTCGCCAATTACGAAACCGCCCATTGGTTGTTGAACCAGGGGGCCGCACTCGTCACCGCCTCGCTGGAAACCGACCGGAACAGCCTCCGGGCATTGGCTGCCCTGGGCGAAAAACTGGAGGTTCTGGTGCAGGGGCCGTTGTGCGGCATGATCACCGACTACTGCCCGGCCCGTTCCTGGAGCGATGATAGCGCGGCCGACTGCAAGATTCACTGCTTAAAGACCGGCTACGCTCTGATGGACTGCTACGAACAGGCATTTAAGATCAGAACCGACTGGCAATGCCGCAACCATATTTATTTCCCCTATGATCTGGCCTTGTTCAACCACCTGCCGGGTATGGCGGCGGCCGGCATTAAACGCTTCCGTATTGACGGGCAATTCTATCATCCTCAGCTGTTGCGGGAGGTGGTAGAAATCTATCAACAGGCCATAGCTGACATGGCGCAGGGAAAGCGGCTAGAACAGCCTTCCTACCTGCAGCTTATAGAGCTGTTCCCGGATGGACTGACCGCCCGGCGCCTGTAGCGCCGCCTCACACCAGCGCGCAAGCGGGGATGGTTCTTGACTCGCGCCAAAATAAATAAGTATGAGTATAAAATGAGGAGATGTTGAAACCCCGGGTATTCCACGGGGGTTGCACCAAATAGAAAAGGAGGGCTGCCTAATGATGACGTCCATGGAGATACGCAGTCAGCAGTTCAACCGCAGCATGCGTGGCTTCAAGGAGGAGGAAGTGCGCAATTTCCTGGCCCTGGTGGCGCAGGACTATGAGAAGTTGTTCCATGAAAACGCCACCCTGCGCGATCAAATTCAGCGGTTGGAATTTGAGATCAGCAAATACCGCAAGATGGAAGAGACCATGAACAACAGCCTCATTCTGGCACAGCAGACCGCCGAAGAATTAAAACAGAACGCTCACCGTGAAGCGGCCCTGATGCTGAGTGAATCCAAACAGAAAATTTCCGAGATGCTCAACATATACCAGGATGTGATCAAGCGGCTCAATATTTACAGCGCTGAACTCAAAGCCCAGTTGGGCGGGCAGATGGAAATGCTGGACAAGAGCCAGAAGCGCTTTGAAGACCTGGCCGGCTTTTTCTACGGCAAAGACCTCAAAGAGATGATGGAGGGTCTGGAGGCTATCAAGATGGAGGTAATATAGGTTGCTCAATATAATTGAAACCCGGGAAGGCCTGCGCCTGGAGGTCCTGGTTCAGCCGCGCTCCTCCAGGAATCAGATCGTGGGTGAATTCGAGGGGGCTTTGAAAATAAAAATCACCGCACCACCAGTGGAAGGCGAAGCCAACCAGGCCTTGGTGGCTTTTTTATCCCAGCGGCTGAAGCTCTCCAAAAGCCAGGTGCACCTGGCCAAAGGGGAATCCTCCCGCCATAAAACCGTGGAGATCAAAGGCCTGAACAGAGAGCAGCTCCTGGCTAGATTGGGATTAGCTTAGGATTATCAGGGGCAGCCATCCATTAAGCCTCTCAAAATAATCACTTCAACTTTTGCTGTTTCAGGCAATTTTTCTCAGCCCAAAAACTACTTGTCATCTTGGCGGTTAGCCGTTATAATCAAAACATAACAAACATGATAAACATTATCCACTTTAAGCAACAGGAGCAGAGAAAATGCAAATCACCAGACAGGCCGAATATGCCATTAAAATAATGCTGGAACTGGCCAAGAACCCGTCCGGGGAAGTGTTGGCCAGCAAGCTCATAGCCGATCGGCAGGGGATACCAGAGGATTTTCTCAAAAAAACCGTGCATCTGTTGTCGCTGCAAGGTCTGGTCGTCACTCAGCGTGGGGTGCAGGGCGGAGTGCGCCTGGGCAAACCCGCGGGCGAGATCACCATAGCGGACATCATCGCCGCGGTAGAAGGTCCCCTGGCCCTCAATGTCTGCCTGGAACCGGGTTATGATTGCCCCAATCAGCCGACCTGTCCGGTGCACCGGGTTCTGGCCAGAGGGCAGGCTGCGCTGCTTCGGGAACTCAACCGCGAATCCCTTTTAGATCTGTTAGCGGACAACCCGGAATAAAAAATTTTACTCTAATTGTGGATAATAGTACTCAACAAAATCTTTTATAGGAGGATGACAAGATGTTCTGTAATCAATGTGAGCAGACAGCTAAAGGCGGCTGTACCGTCAAAGGAGTATGCGGCAAAAGCCCTGATGTAGCAGCCTTGCAGGATCTGCTGGGGCATGCCCTGCAGAGCCTGGCGTCCGTGGTGGAAAAATCCCGTCCCACGGGTATGGACCTGACCGAGGCGGATCGCCACTTCATGCCGGCCATGTTCAGCCTCTTGACAAATGTCACCTTTGACCCGGTGCAGATTACCGCCTCGATTACAACTACAGTGAAGCTGCGGGACGGTCTTACGAAAGAGCTTGAGGCCAAAGGCATCAGCCTGGATGGAGCCATAGCATTTGAGCCGGCTGCCACCTTGAGCGAGATGATCAAACAAGGCGAGGAAGCAGGGCTTATCATTGACCGCCAGGCTAATCCGGACATTCGCTCTCTACAGGAAATTCTGCTCTATGGACTGCGCGGGATTGCGGCCTATGCCTACCATGCACAGATCCTGGGACAGGAAAATCAGGAGATCTATGAGTTCATGACCAGG